>WJKQ01000048.1 GCA_014728975.1 Candidatus Peregrinibacteria bacterium
CATAAATAACATCAATAAGCACATTGGAAAACAAAAAATCATTATTTGCTTCTGCGAAAAACACATTTATCTTTTTATCATAAACGATATCCAAAAATTCAAAATAGGCCGAATATTCAGAATAGACGCCTGTCAAAAGTACATTCTCAACCTTGTAACGTTTTAAAACCTCCACCAACCCATCAACATGATCAGCATGAGGATGAGTCAATACCAAAAAATCTAAGGATTTATCAAAAAACGGCATAATTTCCCCCAGCCTTTCAATTACGATATTTTTCGGACCTCCATCTATAAGGATCTGATGATTTTGAGGTGTTTTTATAAAGATAGAATCCCCCTGCCCCACATCCAAAAAAAATATATGAAATTTATCATCGGGCAGTTGCAATAGAAGTAAAATAAAAACACTATAAAGTACGATAAGTACGCTAATAACTGATTTTTTTATTTTCCGGGATAAGATAATCATACCCGCATACTCGCACACATATTTAAAATTTTTTTTAATTTTTTCTAAAAAAAGAAGCCTACACTTTTTATGCGTAAGCTTCTTTTTAATCCTAACTCCCTCAACTATACTTATTTTTTATCTTTCTTCCTGAATAATCTTCCGAGTCCGACAGATACAAATAATAGCCCAAGCATTTCAGGTCCCGTTTCCGCAAGATCAAGCTTCACGACGGTTCCTTCACTTTCATTTCCCGCCTCATCTTTCTGAGTGAGCTTAAGCCAGTATTCTCCAGGCTCAAGATTTTCCAGTATATATTCGGAAATTTCTGGACCGAGTCCCGCTCTTTTATTATAATCCTCGTCAGTATCCTTGCTCATATATAATGTCTGTTCTGAAACATCGCCCATATTTTCTTCCAATAGATTCCATGTCAATGTAACAATATATTTTTCAGCCTCTCTGGCTACGTCAGTTAAAATTTCATTTACATCCCTTGGAGGTATCGTATCGACCTCTTCTTCCTCCTCCTCTTCTTCCTCCTCTTCTTCTTCTTCTTCTTCTTCCGCGGCAACGCCCTCAAACATCGCGCTGCTCATAGCCGGATTTATTTCGTTTTCAGCTTCATCGGTTAGATTCATCGCTGTTAAGATATATGTTACCGCTTCCTGGGGACTTGTTGTAATAACCGCAGAAGCGTCTTCAACGCCTTCACTGCTTACCCCAAGCTCAACTCCCAATATAGAAAGACTGTTGCTTGGATCATCTTCCTGAACTATTTCAAAATCCTCGGAAGGATCGATACTTAATACAACGCTTTCATTAAAAGTTACAAGAACATGAGTATTATCCATAGCTTCCACACTGACAAGTTCAGGTCCTTCAAGATCCTCTATCGGTTTTTCTTCACCGCTTCCGGTAAAAATAGCTGTATCGGAAGTGCCGCTGATAATGGGATTTCCGGATGTATCTTCTATATCAATGCCGACTGTCAAAAGATATGAGGCTCCTTCTTCCTGCTCATCTGTTGTAAGAATGACCGTTTTATTTGTTTCATCTTCTTCATCCATTTTTACATCAAGCGCCGCAAGAATTTCAAATGTTTCATCATTTTCAATTGTAAAAGCATCTTCCGGATCCTCTTCGGGAAGTACAATCTCTTCTGAGAATACCACTTCAACCTCCTCTTTATTCAAAGCTTCCGCTTCCGTTACCTGGGGCGCGGTAGTATCTTCCGCTGAACCTAAGCCTTCTTCAGGTGTAGCGGACTGTTCAACAGCCCAGCTGAGACTCTCATTTCCAACAGCGTCATATGCAACTACTGAGAAATAATAAGTTGTTCCGTTTTCAAGTCCACTGATTGTGTATTCCAAAACATTTCCCACATCTATATATTCATCATATGTCTGACCCGGCTCCGAAACAGAGCTGGCCCCGTAATGAACCTGATACCCTTCAACTCCTGTATCGTCGGTAGCTTCATCCCATGTGAGTCTGACTGCCTCGTCAAGAGGTACAGCCTCTAAATTTTCAACATCACTTGGACTTGTGGTATCGGCTGCAAATGCGATAGGCACAGATACCGAAAACATAAGAGTTATACCTAACACCGAAAAAATGGATAATATTTTTTTCATTTTTATTTTTGTTATTTTTTATTTTTATCATGTTATTATATCAAAAAAAAGCTTATCAATCAACAATGCATCAGTTACAGGTTATAACAAGCAGTTGACAAAAACATTAAAATATTATTATTTGGCGGTTTTTCGCTTCTTTTTCTTGATTTTTGCTTTTTTAATGGCGTTTTTTTCCATTTTCAGGATCTCTACCCTGGCCATTGAAAAATTCACAAGCTCACCCTCTCGGGGAAACCTGTTGAGGTAATTGTTTATGACTGTGTTAATTGTACTCCTCTCATCACCCCAAATTTTGGAATGAAAAAAATCGTTTATATCCTCAACAAGTACATTTCCTTTTACAATTATAGTTTTCGGATCGACTATATCGATTGGTTTTTCGGCCACGTCGGTTTCATCCACAATTTCACCTACGATTTCTTCAAGAAGATCCTCCATGGTTACAAGCCCCGCAGTGCCCCCGTGCTCATCTATTACGATAGCAATATGCTGATGTTTTCTTTGGAATTCACTGAATAGTTTATTAATTTTTTTTGAAAGAGGAATTTCCAAGGGAGAATTTAACTTTAAATTCCTTAATTTTTTGTTTGAAGGATATTTTTCAGCATCTCTTAAAAGTTCCCTGATTGAAATAATACCGATAATATTATCAAGATCATCTTCATATACGGGAAGCCTCGAATGGGTATGCTTGATCGCAAAATCCACCGCGTCTTTAAGCGTCATCTCACTGTCCAGTGCTTCTATAACCACTCTTGGAGTCATTACATCTCCTACTTTTATATCATTAAATTCAAGCACGTTTTCAATAAGTTCTTTTTCTTCTTTCTCGATAGTTCCTTCTTTTGCACCAATTTTTAACATGGCAACAATTTCTCCTTCCGTAACAGTCGCGGGTTGTTTTCTCCCAAAAAATATATTTGCTAATTTTACAATCTTGTCAAAGAACCAGACTAGCGGAAAGAACAAAATCTGAAGAAAATAAATAGGCTTTGCCATAAATAAAGAAAAACCAACAGCATGCTGATACGCGAAAGATTTTGGAGTTATTTCACCAAAAACAAGTATAAAGAAAGTCATTACTCCTGTTGCGATACCGATTCCGCTGGAAGCAAAGATTTCAGTAAAAATCACAGCCGCATAAGCACTTGCTCCGATATTTACCAGATTATTTCCGATTAAAATCGTTATTAAGAGCTTATGAGGATCTTTCTTCATCTTTTGCAATAATTTGCTGTTCCGGGTTTTATTATTTACAAGTTCATCGACTTTTGACTTTGTTACAGACACCAGAGCGGTTTCACTGCCGGAGAAAATCGCAGATAATAAAATTAATAAGAATAATGTCAGTATTTTTTGATACATAATGACTTAAATATTATTTATAATACATAAATTCTCTAGGATTTAAAGCGCAATTAAAGTAAAATAGCACGGGAAATTAGGGCATAACTAAAATTAGTATGAATTTCAATATTGATCAAAAAATTTTTGATGATTATCCAAACCTGAAAATAGGAATTATTCTTGTGAAAAACATGAATAATTCTAAAAGAGTTTCATCAGTTGAAGGCCTGCTTCGGGGAATTTCAGCACAACGCGGAAGAGAGTTTGCCGAAAAAGATATACATGAAGATCCAATGATTAGAGCCTGGGACTATGCTTATGGAAAATTTGGTATTAATCCGAGAAAATACAGGTGTTCTATAGCGGGATTATTAAAAACAGTAAAAGAAGGAAAAGAAATACCGCGTATCAATACATTGGTGGATCTTTATAATTATTATTCTTTAAAATTCCTTTTACCTATAGGAGGAGAAGACCTGGACTGGCTTTACGGTGATCTGAATTTAACTTACACAAAAGGCGGTGAAGCATTCCGGCCGCTCGAGTCAATTGAAATCCAAAAAGCAAAAGAAGGTGAAGCGGCTTACATTGACAGCGGGGGAATAACCTGCAGATACTGGAATCATCGGGTATGTGAACGCACCAAATTTACAGAAAAAACAATAAATGCGGCAATTATAGTGGAAGATATGAGTAAAATGCACCTGGATCAATTCGGCAATAATTTACGGGAGATTCAAAATGGTATTTATAAATACATCGGCGGTCAGATAGAATCCTACATTTTAACAGAAGAAACCCCATATATGGATCTTGGAATAGAGGGAAGACAAAACGCCGATGATTCGAAAGTTCCCCGGCAGGAAAAAGCACATTTTCTCGAGCTTGAAAGACTTAAAAATAAAGCAAAAGAATAAAATATGCAGGAAAAAATAAAAAAACTTTTACGGGAAGCAATAAAAAAAGCCTTCTCTCGTGAAGTTAAGGATATAAAAATCGAATATCCCGTAGAAGAGATTTACGGAGATTATGCTTCCAGTATCGCGATGCACCTTGCAAAAGATCTTGCTAAAAATCCTCATGAGATAGCCGAAACTATTATTAAAAATTTAAAAGAAACCAAATTTTTAAAAAAAATTGAAATAGCCGGTCCGGGTTTCATAAATTTTTACCTTTCAGAAAAAACGCTTAATGATGAGATTAAAACTATTCTCAAAGAAAAAGACGATTATGGATCCGGTAAAATCGGCAAAAACAAGAATATTATAATTGATTTTTCACAGCCCAATATCGCAAAACCGCTTGGCGTACATCACTTGCTCTCAACTGTTATCGGACAGAGTCTCTATAATATTTATCAATTTCTTGGATATGAATGTATTGGGATAAATCATATCGGAGACTGGGGGACACAATTTGGAAAACTTACTTATGCCTACAAAAAATGGGGAGATTACATAATAATTGAAAAAGATCCTATCAATGAATTACTAAAACTCTACATTCGATTTCATGAAAAAGCTGAGAAAGATCCTTCACTTGAGGAGGAAGCCAGAAAAGAATTCAAAAAACTGGAAAACGGAGATAAAGAAAACTTATGTCTTTGGAAATGGTTTTGTGACATAAGTATGAAAGAAATTCAAAAAACTTACGATTATTTGGGGAATATTCATTTTGATTATATACAGGGCGAAAGTTTCTACAACGATAAAATGGAGAAGATCCTTGAAAAAGGGAAAAAAGAAAAAGTTTTTAAAAAGGGCGAAAAAGGTTCATGGATCGTAAAATTTGAAAACGATAAATATCCTCCCTTTCTTGTCCAAAAATCTGACGGAACAACACTTTATTCAACAAGAGATCTTGCTGCAGTAAACTATCGTGAAAAAACCTGGAATCCTGATAAAATTTTATATGTTGTGGATGTGGCACAATCCCTCCATTTCAAACAACTTTTTAAAACAAATGAAATGCTGAATCTTACTGATGCGGAACTTGTGCATGTTGTTTTTGGAAGAATGCAGTTTAAAGAAAAAAAAATGAGCACCAGAAAAGGAAATATCATTCTGTTGGATGAGGTTCTAAAAGAAGCTGTAAAGAAAGCGGAAAAAATAATTTTGGAAAAGAACCCCGATATATCCGGGAAAAATAAAATTGCGCATAAAGTGGGTGTGGGAGCGGTAAAATATATTATTCTTTCACAAAACAGAACAACAAATATTACATTTGACTGGGAAAAAATGCTTTCCCTTGAAGGAAACAGCGCCCCTTATCTCCAATATTCCTACGCCCGTGCAAAAAGCATTTTGAGAAAATCAAAAGAGAAACCGTCAAATCAGAAAATATCCGAAGATAAAAAGAAAACAGAAGAAAAAATCAGATCATTGATAAGTTTATTTCCGAAATTTCAGGAATACACATTAATTTCAGCTGAAGAATATAAACCAAACATACTTGCAAATTACATGTATGAACTTGCTCAAAGTTTTAACTCTTTTTATAACAGCGTTTCTGTATTAAGAGCAAGGGACGTTGATCTAAAATACCGTCTCCAAATTGTCGAGGCATTCAGTATAATTTTAAAGAACGGCTTAACTTTACTCGGTGTTGAAGTCTTGGAGGAAATGTAATATATTGGTCTGGCACTTAATAAGGAGAGGTGGCTGAGCGGTCGAAAGCGGCGGTCTTGAAAACCGTTGAAGGGCAACCTTCCCAGGGTTCGAATCCCTGCCTCTCCGCCAGAAATTTTTCATGGAACCAGAAGAAAATTAAAGTTTTGGGAATAAAAAAGCCCCTCCTTTATATAAAGAAGGGACTTTTTAAATAAATCTTTTCTAATTGTTCAACAGAGTTTCAAAAAGACCTGCTACATCCGGGCTTTCCACAGCTTCTCCTGACCTAGAATAAAAATAATTGATTAATCAAAAATATATATATAAAGTTACCCAAGCCATTATCCAAAATAATAATGAAAATGTAAATCTAAAATCACAAGGGACAAAACCACACAAACAACGTGTCAACAGATTTTTAAATAATTAGCTATAAAAAATATAAAATATAATCATGAAAAAATTCTCAGACAAAAAAATAAGCATCCTGATAATTTTCGGTATTATCATTCTTTCAGTAATATCGATAATTCAATTAAACCAAAGACTGGAAAATATAAATAAATTAACTTTCTTTGATGAAGAAAAAAATCCAATTATAACAATAAATATCGAAGTTGCGGACACACATGAAGAGAGAAGGATTGGTCTTATGAATCGCCAGTCGTTTCCGGAAAAAACTGGTATGCTTTTCATTTTCGAAGAACAAAAACCACGTTCCTTCTGGATGAAAAATACTTATATTCCACTTGATATCATTTTCGTGAACGAAAAATTTGAAATAATGACTATTCAAAAAAACACAGAACCTTTATCTGAAAAATCAATATTTTCAGATGACCCCATAATGTATACTGTGGAAGTAAACGCAGGGTTTACCGATAAATATGAAATTAAGGAAGGCGGATATATTAATTATTCTTTAAAACAATGAAAAAAAATTCTCCAAAAATCTCCGACCTTTCATGGGGAAAAATTGATATTGAAGGTTTTGGAACCTTCAAAGACAAAAAATATAAAAACATATACACTCAACACCAAAAAAGCTGTTAAACTGTACAACGAACTCAGAGAAAAAGAAGCTGTAGGCGGACTTTTCCACACCACCTGTTAAAATGAAAGAAATACTGATAAAAATACGGAACTCAATTTTACGGTTTTTTTACAAAGTAATATTTAAACCGATTTTCTTTCAGGTCGACCCTGAAAAAGTCCATGATAAAATGATAAAATTTGGTCATTTTCTCGGGACCGGTTCCTTCACTAAAAGCCTGACTGCTTTATTTTTCTCATACAGAAATAAAAAACTCGAACAAAAAATTTTGGGGATTAAATTTAATAATCCTTTGGGCCTTGCCGCCGGTTTTGATAAAAATGCGGAAATGACAGAAATTCTTCCGCGTACGGGCTTCGGATTTGGGGAAATCGGTTCCATAACCGGAGAACAATGCAAAGGCAATCCCAAGCCCCGACTCTGGAGGTTAAAAAAATCAAAAGGACTGGTTGTATATTATGGTCTTAAGAATGAAGGTTGTGAAAAAATAGCAAATAAACTTGAAGGAAAAAAACTATCCGTTCCGATTGGGATAAGCATAGCAAAAACAAACAGCAAAAAAACCGTCAAACTCGAAGCCGGAATAAAAGATTACGTAAAAGCATTTAAAACCATAAAAAACATTGGAGATTTTGCTGTAATAAATATAAGCTGTCCAAACACATTCGGCGGCACGCCATTCACACAAAAAGAAGATCTGGAAAAACTGCTTACAGAAACAGGAAAAATTAAATACGAAAAACCCGTTTTCATAAAACTTCCGCCGGATCTCACAAAAAAACAAATCGACGAAACAATAAAAGTCACGGACAGGCATATAATCGACGGCTTCGTCTGCACAAACCTTACAAAAGACCGCGAAAACAAAACAATCAGTAGAAAAATACACGAAAAAAACATTCCGGAAGTAGGAGGAGTAAGCGGAAAACCAATAGAAGAACTTGCAGATGAAACCATAAAATACATTTACAAAAAAACAAAAGGAAAATACACAATAATAGGATGCGGCGGAATATTCTCAGCGGAGGATGCCTATAAAAAAATTAGACTCGGCGCGTCGCTGATACAGCAAATAAGCGGCATGATCTTTGAAGGGCCCCAATTAATGAGCGAAATAAATCAGGGACTCGTAAAATTGCTTGAAAAAGATGGATTTAATAATATTTCTGAAGCAGTAGGAATCGATAACCAATTTTAAAAAACCGTAAGAAATATTGACAAAATAAAGTTATGAATATATATTCATAATAGTTTACAAAATAACTAATATATTATGCCTAGAAGAGATGGAACCGGCCCTATGGGCGCAGGACCTATGACAGGAAGAGGATTCGGTCCCTGCAATAAAAGATTTGCAGGACGAGCAGGGTACGCTGATCAGAATAAGGATGACGAGGTCCGAGAACTTCAAAACCAAAAAGCGGCTATTGAGAAAAGGTTAAAAGAACTTAAGTAAATCCGGACATGTCAAGACCAAGACGATGCAGGCGAATCAGAAGACAGCCTGATATCAAATATTTCAAACCTGCATCCTTGAGGAAATGTGAACTGGAGGAAGTTATTTTGAGTTTTGAAGAATATGAGGCAATCCGACTGGTTGACTACGAAAACAAAGATCAAAAAAAAAGCGCCGCGAAAATGGAAATATCACAACCGACTTTTCACAGGCTCTTAAAAGAGGCAAGAAAAAAGATAGCAGAATCAATAATAGAGGGTAAAGCTTTAAGAATAGAAGGAGGAATATATAAATATTAATATGAAAAATATCTTAAAAAAACTGTCATTACTGCTTATTCCTTTTTTATTTTTAGCTGGGACACTGTCCGCAAATGCAGAGAACGAGGAGGAAGTAATATGCGCGGTTTATATCACTGGTATCGGATGTCCGCACTGTGCGGTAACAGATCCGGTTGTTCTTGATGAAAAATTGAGAGAAAACCCGAATCTCGTAATTATCGAATACGAAATTTATCAGACCAAACACAATTCAAGAGTAATTTTGGATTATGAAGAAAAGTATAATACCGGATTCGGAGTACCATTGATTATTTTTGATGACAGCCATGTTGCCGGAGATAAACCTATTTTAAAAGCTATAGATGAAAAATTGGCAAACGGAAATCATAACTGCCCTTTGCTTACGGGAAAAGAAAACATCAAAAATTATAATTTTAATGAAATTCACCTTTTACCAAAAATCTGGCGAAATGAAAGAATATTGATTCCAGATGGGAAGTATGGAGATGAAAAATTACTGAGAACATTGTTTTTAACGGATGATATTTCGGGAGTATTGGAAAAAGCCTCATATGAAGAACTTGAACCTGTCGATGTTCCTTATTCCGGAGGCTCTTTTGAATTTGAAAATGCCGTAAAAATCGATGGTTGGATATTCCAGTGGAACGATCATTTTGAAGGAAGTCCGGGATCTGCAATAAGCACCAAAACATCGGAACCGCCATCCGAACCTTCTAAAGAAATAACCGAAACCAAACTCACCATTCCTAAATTATTAACACTTTCGGTTGTAGACGCCATAAATCCATGCGCTTTGGCAGTATTGACTTTAATGCTTATAGCAATTCTGACCTATAACCCCGGTAAAAAAATACAAATTCTTTACGCGGGGATTGCTTTTGCGATATCGGTCTTTTTAATGTACCTGATTTATGGCCTTATTATTGTAAAATTTTTCCAGCTGATACAGGCAATAACATCGGCAAGACTTATTCTCTATAAAATTTTGGGAATAATAGCAATATTGCTTGGACTGTTAAATATTAGAGACGTGGTAAATTATAAGGCGGGAAGGCTTGGCACTGAAATGCCGATGTTCCTTCGTCCCAAAGTCAAAAAGATTATATCCGGTGTAACAAGCCCAAAAGGAGCTTTTGTTGTTGGAATGTTTGTTACTGTATTTTTACTGCCGTGTACGATTGGACCATATATTATAGCCGGAGGAATACTTTCAACATATGATTTTGTAAGAACATTACCGCCACTTCTTTTATATAACCTCATATTTGTATCTCCAATGATTATTATCACAGCAATTGTTTATTTTGGAATTAGAAAAGTGAAAGACGTTTCAGCATGGAAAGATAAAAATGTCCGCTATCTGCACCTTGTAGCAGGAATAATAATGACTCTTCTTGGAATTGCCATGATAGGCGGCTGGGTATAAAAATACTAGACTTTATAAACGCATTTTCCTATATTAAATAAGCTTTTAAAAAATATGGAGAGGTACTCAAGAGGCTGAAGAGGCGGGTTTGCTAAACCTGTAGGGGGACTTATTGTCCCCGCGGGGGTTCGAATCCCCCCCTCTCCGCCATCTCTTAAGCGTTTAAAATGAAAAAAATATTTATAATACTTCCAATCGCAATCTATGCCGGCGCGGCAATTTTTTTTATATTTTTATCAACTCCAAACATGGAAAAAGAAAATAATAATTCTCCCGATTCAAAAACGATTGAACTTCCGGAACCGGAATACGACAGTGATACTTCGATTGAAGAAGCGATTTTGAACAGAAGGTCAATAAGAAATTATAAAAACGAACCACTGACAATTTCGGAGATATCTCAGATCCTTTGGGCGGCACAGGGAATAACAGATGAAGATGGAAAAAGAGCTGCACCATCCGCGGGGGCTTTATATCCAATCGAAATTTATCTTGTTGCCGGGGATGTAGAAGAACTTTCACCCGGCATATACAAATACAATCCGGGAGGACATGAAATTATAAGAATAGCGAAAGACGATGTAAGAAAACAGCTCTCTTCAGCGGCCCTGGGACAAAACCAGGTTGAGGATGCGGCGGCGGATATTGTAATAACGGCAGTATATGAACGCACCGAATCTAAATATGGAGAAAGAGCGGAAAGGTATGTTCACATGGAAGTCGGCCATATAGGACAAAATATATATCTTCAGTGTGTTGCTTTAAATTTGGGAACCGTATCGGTAGGAGCTTTTGATGATATGGAAGTAAAAGAAATAATAAATATGGAAAAAGACGAAGAGCCCTTGTACATACTGCCAATTGGCGTAATCTAAATATGCCTGAATATAAACAGATTAATAAAGGTTTTAAAATTATCCGGGAAAAGGGAAGCCGGATATTGACTGAAGGAAATACAATGCTCCCGGCGGCTTCCCTCATGATGGCTGCCGGAGTGATCGATAAACTTGAAGATCGTAAAAAACCCTTTATTACGATAATAAATTCTTATACAACTCAGATCCCGGGACACGCACATCTTGATAAATTGGGAGAAATACTTTTATCAATTCTAAAGAAAAAAGGATTTAACGTCTGGTATACAAATATTGGAGGAGCTGTTTGTGATGGAATTGCCATGGGGCACTTTGGAATGAAGTATTCACTGCCCTCCCGTGAATTGATTACAGATCAGATTGAAACAATCGTTGGGGCGCATCCCTGTGATGCCTGGATTGGAATTGGAAACTGCGACAAAATCGTTCCCGGAATGTTGAACGCAATGGTAAGATTAAATGTACCTTCAATTTATTTAAGCGGGGGGCCGATGCTTGCGGGAAAACAAAAATCGGACCTTATTACCGTTTTTGAAGGAGTTGGAAAACAATCAACGGGAAAAATAAAAGAAAAGGAACTAAAAACAATAGCCTCATCAGCCTGCAGGACTTGTGGGAGCTGTGCCGGCATGTTTACGGCTAATTCAATGAATTGTTTGGCAGAGGCAATCGGACTTTCACTTCCCGGAAATGGAACGATTCCCGCGGCAGTCTGGACAAATAAAGAAAAATTTAAATGGAAAATAAATCCGGAGAGAATAGAGCTGATTGAAAAAGCCGCGGACAAAATCGAATATATTTTAAAGAAAAATATAAAACCAAGAGATATTGTCACAAAAGAGGCAATAGATAACGCGTTTATTTTGGATATGGCGATGGGGGGATCAACAAATACAGTATTACATACCCTGGCTTTGGCCAGGGAAGCGGGGATCGAATACCCGCTCGAAGAAATAAACAATATTTCCGACAGGACCCCTAACATCTGTAAAGTTTCACCTTCAAGACCGGACGTTCATATAGAAGATGTCCATAAAAAAGGAGGGGTTCCCGCAATTTTAAAAGCTGTTATGAAAGATGGAAAAGCACCGTTAAAACTGGAAGTGAAAACATGTTTTGGTAAACTTAAAGATTCAGTTAAAAACGCGCCTTCACCGGATGGTGACATTATAAGAACAGGTAAAAAAGCATTTTCAGAAAAAGGGGCGCTGGAAATTTTATATGGAAATATTGCACCGGAAGGTGCGGTTGTGAAAACAGCCGGAGTAGAAAAAAACATGATGGAATTTAAAGGAAAAGCGAAAGTATTTAATTCACAAAAAGAGGCATTATCAGCAATTTTGAAAGGCAAAGTTGTAGACGGCGATGTAGTTGTAATTATTTATGAGGGGCCGAAAGGCGGCCCGGGCATGCAGGAAATGCTTTCACCGACCTCGGCTATCCAAGGCAGAGGGTTGAGGGCCGCCCTGATAACAGACGGTAGATTTTCCGGCGGCACAAGAGGATTATGCGTGGGACACGCGTCTCCAGAAGCGGCGGCGGGCGGCCCCATCGCAGCCCTAAAAAACGGAGACGTCATAGAAATCAATATTAAAAAAAGAATCATTAATGTAAAACTGTCAAAACAACAATTAAAATACCGCGTTAATAAACTCCCTCGCTTTAAACCGAAAGTTAAATACGGTTGGCTCGGACGATACGCAAAACATGTACAAAGCGCAAATACCGGCGCCGTTATGGATAATACGATTATAAATTCTCAAGATATTCGATAGCAGCCTCCTTCTGGGAATCATATTCATTCTCAACATCTTCATCGGTAATTTCAACTGCAATATCCGGAATTATACCGACCTGATCGATATCTCTTCCATTGGCGGTAAACCACTTCGCGACAGTCATCCTGAGACTTGAACCGTCAATAAAACTTGTGACTTCCTGAACTGTTCCTTTCCCGAAAGTTTGAACACCCATAACTATTCCCCGTTCATGATCCTGAATAGTACCCGCGACAATTTCAGAAGCGGACGCACTTCCCTCATTCACCAAAACAACAAGAGGAACATTAAGCAGCTTCGGCTTACCATTTGTATACATCACATTATCCTCTTTTTCCCTTTGCTTAATAATAACCGCCTTGTTATCCGAAGGAAGCATATATGATAACAATTCAACGGCTATATCCAAATAACCCCCGCCGTTAAAACGAAGGTCAACAATTAATCCTTTTGGCTCATCAAGAATCATCTCGGAAATCGCGTTCCCAAACTCTTCATTGGTTTTATCGTTAAATTGATTAACACTCAGATAAACAATATTATTATCAAGCTTTTCCACGGTTACACTTTCAATACTGATACTGTCTCTTACGATCGAAACATCAAAAGGTTCACTTAAATCTTCCCGGATAATGGATAAATTAACCGTTGTTCCTTTTTCTCCACGAATCTTCATTATCGCGTCAAAAAGTGTCATTTCAGAAGCAAGTTTGCCGTCAATCATAAAAACAATATCTCCCGGAAGAAGGCCTGCTTTTTCAGCGGGACTGTCACGTAAAGGTGAAACTATTACCAGATTATGATCTTCGACAGTTAGTTCCGCGCCGATTCCTTCCAAAGTGCCCTCAAGGTTTGCACTGAATTTTTCACTTTCTTCCGGAGTCATGAAAATCGTATAGGGATCATCGTAAGAATTAACCATCCCTTTTATCGCTCCGTAAACCTTATCCTCTACAGTTACAGCTTCATCGTCTACATAATGATTATTAAGCTCACCCCAAACAGTCCAAAAAAGATCCAGGTCGATACTTTCTTCTGTACTATCTTCTTCAAATTCAATTTTTTCATACTCAATCACACTTTCCTCACCATCAAGAAAACCCATCGAAGTGGCTTGCCATCCAAGTATAAAACTAAAAATTGCAACAATTATATAAACGAAATAATGATAAGTCCGGCTTCTATACATATTTTTATTTTAAAGAAATTTTTGTACGTGAAAAACATTTAATGCTTTTTTACTCTCTACGTCAAGCTCAACGATTACTCCGTTAAAAACCATTTTACCTTCTTCTTCCGGCTCAAACTTCACCGGCATCTGTGTCAAAAAATGATTAATAATAAGCTCTTTTTTGACTCCGATAACAGAATCAAAAGAGCCCACCATGCCGGAATCCGTCATAAAAGCTGTACCTTTTTCGGAAATACGCGGATCGGAAGTGGGAACATGGGTATGAGTTCCGATAACTGCAGAAACTCTCCCGTCAAGATAAAAACTTAAAGCATATTTCTCCGAGGTCACTTCAGCATGAAAATCTACAAATATTCCTGCCAGATTTTCATCGCTCGTCTCTTTCAAAATTTTATCCAC
>WJKQ01000049.1 GCA_014728975.1 Candidatus Peregrinibacteria bacterium
CCTTCGTGATATCCACTACTGCATTGCTGAAATCAGCCTCTTTAAGCCATGGGAACTTCTTGTAAGCGTCCTTCTCTGTACCGCCTATGATTTGTTTAAACTTCTTCATGGTTATTTATTAAGGTTATCCGGTATTTGCAGTTTCATGGTTATTTAGATTTAGTTCCCTGCAAGCCGGACAGGGGTCAAATAAGGGCTTCTGGTCAGGGTCTACCATTCTGGGTGTGATATGGCCTTCCTCACACTTAAATATTCCCCAATTAGGATTAATTTTCATCTTGTTTTTTGTTAGATCGTCTTGCAAAATAATAAGTCATTACTGATCCTATAGAAGCTGAGAATATACTTGTAACTGCCATAACTAATTCTTTATTACTTGCATTTCTGAATACAGTATAGCAAAATGCTAAAACAATTGCAAGAGCAAATAATAGTAAAACAACTTTACTTGCTGATTTAAGTATGTTCATAATATATTTATTAAGAGTAAATTTTATTGTTAAATACAAATTTTCCATTAACCACCTGTATAACGTATTCATAAAAATGTCCATCTGGCAATATATAAGCCATGTAGAAACCTCTCCTCCAAGCATCAGGTCTGCCACCCATATACCCCTGTTCGGAACACATAGCTGGTACACATTTCGCCTGTATTTTGGGAGATATGGAGTTTTTAACTGGCCTTGTCACGGTCTGCTCAGTGTGCCTATCCCCGTATCTCACATTGCAATTAAAACCGTCCAATATTTTATTAGCATGATATTTGCCCCTACCTTCAACTCCATGTGTAAATAGTAATGGGCCATCCTTTGTTTTAAAAGAATAGAAATTGTTTCTTGACTTTAATGGTATCCACTGTATACCCCTTGCATCTAAATTTAAATGGTCTGGTATGTTGTACATACCTTCAGATTCAGGGTTTTTCTCTTCGTATCTACTGGTTCTGTCTTCATGATTCCCCTCCAAATAAACGATTTTACACTTTTTTGGAAGCACTGCCTGTATTCTATCCAGCATGTCATTCCCAGCATCCATTTCTTTTAAAAACCTAGCACCTTCAAGTTTTAATCCCCTTCCACCCACCTTATCCCAACTGTTTAGAGAGTGGATATCGAGAAAATCCCCACCCAATATCAAGTGGTTAGGCTGCTCATCTCTTAGAAATTCTATAAAGCCTTTCAAATCAAGATTGTGCGGCACATGGGCATCAAATATGGCTATTATTTTTTTAATTTTTAAACGTGAATTTATTATCATGTTTGTTTTGTTATTTGTTTCTCTTTTGGAGCGGGGTCTATTATTTGGCTTGTTAATTTTTTTTCTTGGCATACGTGAAAAATTAGACAATAAAAGGCACATTCCTATTATGTGCCCTATGGGAAGTCCCTAATTTTATTCATATACTATATTATTTTATGCTCTTTAAACTTAACACCCTTTGCATTTGCTAAAAGTTTCCGTGTCTCATTCAGTTTTCTGACAGCAAGATTGGCTCTCTCAGCGTCTATCCTATACTGCCTCTCAAGCCCTCTTATCTTCTTTTTCCTTTCCTCATCCGGTGGTGTCCAGCCTGGATTAAATTCCAGATGTGGTTTATCAAAGCCATATTTCCTCCATAATGATTGTAACCCGCATGACTCTGCTATGTCAAATGTTTTTTCCCAATCACCATTGTATGTAATGCCATTTTCAGTCTTAAAACATATATCAATTGCAAGTCCTTCTATGTGTTTGGATTTTAATGTCCATGTAACTTTTCGTTCTTTTGGTTTTGAATATATATCCGGATCATCATAGCCTAAATAGCCGACTTCTGTGCTTAGTGGTAAATACCTGCCCTTAGCCCATAGGTATAATTGACGTGCCTTTGAACGCCCCGTTTCTGTGATATACACATTAAGCCCAGCGTCTTTACAATGAGCCATGAATGCTAAAACACGTTTACGCATTTCTGGTTGAAGTAGTATTGTACCACGTTTTGCTTTAAACATAAAGTTGATTTTATGGAATAATTTGGAATTCCTTAATTTTTACTTGACTTTTTTTGACCATCTATTCTATAATGTAGACGTTACAATTATGGTACCCTTACGATCTGAGAAAGGTATAAAATTTCGGCAGGGGTTTTATACCTTTCTTAGGTATCTAAATACTGGCGGGTAGGCTATAGGCATAATTTCACAATCCTCCGCTGGATGCCAATATAAGTAGTGAATGAAAGTCAATCTTAATTATACTCGAGAAGACTTACTGCTATTAACGTTAAACCTAATTCGCTTTGCGTTAATAGATTACCCCGACCCGTAATGACACGGTAATCGGAGAGAGTTAGCGATAGTAGTGAGCGGGAGACATCCGAACAACTCACCGAGGTAACAAGTCTATATTCTACATAGGCTTTTAGTCATCTAATTGCCTCGAGAAGTGGGAACAGGAGTTTGTCTGGAAAATATAATATAATTTACTAACTGTTAATAGTTTTAGTTTTGAAGCCATTATTGTGGCTTTTTTTATTGACAATTAATAAATAATACTATATCGTCTCTGTGATTTAATATTTATTTTATGCTACTTGGAATTGGCCTTTTGCTGATCTTGGCTTTTACAATAGTAATGAGCCATAACTAAAAAGAAAAAGAGAGCCCCCCTTTCTTTTTTGGCTTCTCTGCCCGCAATTGGAATGTCCCACCTGTTACTTTTCTTTTTGACTCTTTCCTTTTGTCAAAAACCCTCCCCCTGTTTATAATACTAAACAAGTCTTCGATTATTCTCTTGGCGGGAACGGCGTTTTTTATATCCTTCAGCAATATCTCAGACCCCTTTCTGTACCTATTGAATATAATATCATTCGGAGTCCTTGCTCCCATTGTATGAAATAAAATGGTTGCTACCGGAGCCATAAATCC
>WJKQ01000050.1 GCA_014728975.1 Candidatus Peregrinibacteria bacterium
AAATATATCCAAAGCTTCATCCACAATATTATCTTTAGTATCGGACTCATCAACAACCGGCTTTATTTCAAGTTCTTTTAAAACAGACAAAATCTTGGCGGGCTTGCCGGTCAATTCCTTAATTATCGCCTCAAGCTCAATCCTATGATCATGTTCCATAACTTTATCTTTATGAAACTTTGTATTGAACTGTAATGTTACTTCAGGAGCAGAAACCTTAACCGGAACTGCATTTTTCAAAGACATACGCAGAGAAGGAGACTTAACGCGTTCAATTATTCGTGGCCAGTTTTCCTTTAAAGAAGTTGCATTAAAAGAAAGATTTGAAGATTTTGATGATGTTGAAGAATTTGAAGGGATCTCTTCAATGGATTTATGTTCTCTGATTTCACTTTTAGTTTCTTTTTCAGGTTTTTTATTTTTTTTGATATTATTTTTTTCAGGTTCTGAAAATAAACCAACAATTTTAATAACCGCAATCTCCAACGGTAATTGGGGGATTGTCATGGTATGCAGTTTTGTCTGTGCTTCCTGAAAAACTTCAATCATGTTAATAAGTTTTGCGATTTCGTTATTTTTTCTTTCATTAATACTTGCGAGTAATTTATTTCTTAAATGATTGATAAATTCAAATGTAAATTTCTTGAGATCACTTCCCTGATCGTGAAGGTCGTAAATAATTTTAAAAGCGGATTTAGAATCCCCCGCATCCAGGTTTTTATATAAATCTTCTATCAAGTCATAATCGCTGATACCCAGAACATCATGAACATGGTCAAAAGTAAGTTTATTATCCGCGGTAAGTTGCTCAATTAAACCGATAGCATCGCGAAGACCGCCGTCGACGTACCTGGTGACGGCTTCCAGAGCTTTTTTCTCGGCATCTACTTTTTCCGATTGAACAATGAATTTAAGTCTGTCCAAAAGAGCATTTTCGCTGATCCGCTTAAAATCAAAACGCTGACATCTGGAAATAATAGTATCAGGGATTTTATGGATTTCAGTAGTGGCAAGAATGAAATATGCATGAGGAGGAGGTTCTTCCAGAGTCTTAAGAAGTGCATTAAAAGCCTCTTTTGTCATCATATGAACTTCGTCAATTATGTAGACTTTGTATGTGGCTCTGGTAGGGGCAAAATTAATTTTTTCCCTTAAATCTCGAACTTCATCGATACCACGGTTAGAGGCGGCATCAATTTCAATTAGATCAATAAGTTTTCCGTCGTTTATATCTTTACAAAATTCACATTGGCCGCATGGATTATATTTTTCTTTAAGTTTTTTGCAATTTAGAGCCTTTGCAATCAAACGGGCTGTGGAAGTTTTACCGGTCCCCCGCGGACCGGAAAAAAGATACGCATGCGAAACATGGCTGGACTTCAGAGCATTAATAAGAGTATTTTTAATATGATCCTGCCCTATAAGATTGTCAAAATCATGAGGCCTGTACTTTCGATAAAGAGCAATTTTTTCCATAATTACATCAATTTATAATCGATCGCAGGGAAAAATTTTACATGAAATAAAAATAAAACCCTAGGGAATTTTTGATTTAATTTTTCTGATTTTTTGCTTTATTTTCTTTTCGAAAACATCTTTGGAAAAATTTTTTGCATGCCGTCGGATTGTATGAGGCCTGTAAAATATTTCATTATAAAGTAAACGTGCCAGACCGTCTTCCATCGATTCCACATTTGGTTCAAAGAAAAATTCTCCTGTTTTTCCTGAAATTACACTTTCAGTCAACCCGCCTTTTGCATATGCAAGAACGGGTTTACCGCAAGACATAGCCTCGACGGGAGCAATTCCAAAATCTTCCTCACCGGGAAAGATAAATGCCCTGCAGTTTTGCAGATATTCTTTAACAACTTCATCTTCTTTAAACCCCAGGAATTCAATATTGTCACATGCGATACTCTCCAGATAGTTACGTTGGGGACCATCACCGACAATCACAAGACGACGACCGGTTTTATTAAATAACTGTACAGCTTGATCAATTTTTTTATACGGAGTCAATGTTGAAACTATAAGAAAATAGTTGGAATGCTTATCGCTTACTCTGAATTTTTCGACATCTACCGGTGGATAAATGACATCACTGTCTTTTCGATAATATTTTTTAATACGTTTCTGGACATTTTTGGAATTTGCAATATAAGCTGTGGGGCGATCGGAAGCCAAATAATCCCATTCTCTTAAATATTTCATTAAAGGTGCATAAAGCAGCAATTTAACTCCTCTAATATTGTTTTCTTCACGATACTCGTTTGCCCAGTCCCAGGCATAACGCATAGGCGAGTGACAGTAACAAAGATGAATGGTATCAAGAGGTGTAATAATTCCATGGCTGTAAGCGGTATTTGAGCTTATTACAATATCATATTCTTCAAAATCAAAATTTTCCACTGCCCTTGGAAATTTTTTGACAAAAAATCGATGTCTTTTATTTGAAAAGTCGTAGTACTTTTGTAAAAATGAAGTTTTTATGCGATCTTTTGGAAAAACCTTCCCTACTTTCTCTTCATCATAAATAAGAGTATAAATTGGAGCATCCTCATACATATCAGTAAGCGCCTTTAATACACGCTCAGCTCCTCCAAGCTTCACTAAAAAATCGTGTATTATTGCAACTTTCATGAATTTTTATCTTCTATGCTTTACTCAGCTAATTCTTCTTCGGCCGCTTCTTCAATTATTTCTTCTGGAACTTCTTCTGTAATTTCCTCCGGCATACCCTCTCCTTCAAGATTTAATTCCATATCTTCCATACCTTCAAAAGCTTTGATAAAATCACCTGCACATTCCTCCAGGGCTTCTTCAATCGCAGCATTAACATCCGGATCGTCTTGATATTTTTCTGTTAACGCCTGCATAGCTTCTTCGTCATCTGCGTCAAATCCATGTTTTTCATATATTGCCTTGGCCTCTTCTTCAAGAGCAGGATCAAATATATTCTCCGACTGGAAAACCAAACAGGTAGCTTCCACTGTGGCGTCAATAAACCTTTCTTTCTCACTTTTTTCTTCAGAACAACCCCCAAAAGCAAGAATAAACGAGAACACCAAAATACCTACTAATAATTTTTTCATGTTTATTTGTTAAATTTTTTATGGAATTAAAGCCATTATATCTCTTTAAGTAATGCTGTCAAACTTTTAGAATTTATTACATCATCTTTTTCAAGCCAACCTCTTCTTGCTATGCCTGTCCCGTAC
>WJKQ01000051.1 GCA_014728975.1 Candidatus Peregrinibacteria bacterium
TGATAAAATTTTTTGCTTTATTTTTGAAAAAAAATTACTTTGTTTTTTGACTTTTATTTTTAATCATAGAAACGTAAAATAACATACACAAAAAAAATAAGGATCTAAAATCCGGGCGAGTGGTGGAATTGGTAGACACGCTAGTCTTAGGAACTAGTGCCGCAAGGCGTGAGGGTTCAAATCCCTCCTCGCCCACCAAAAACCTGTAACGTATCGCAATAAAATTACGTTAAAAAATTAGTATACCTAACCTTTTTAATATGGAAGAACAAAGCCCACAGGAAAATAAAGAACAATCACAACCAGATCAGCCTCAGCCTCAGCCTCAGCCTCAAAAACATACGTTGATAACAATTTTAATCGCAATAATCGCTGCGCTTATTGCCGGCATTGCTGTTTATATTGCTTTAATGTATTCAGAAAATACTGCTATGGAAGAAACTGAAGAAGTTTCAGAAGAAACTACGGAAGAAGCTGAAGATGAAACAGCACCTGAAATAACAGCACCACCATTTGAAGAAGAAACAGAAGAAGAGGAAACAGAAGAAGAGACTCAAATCGATTGGAACACCTACACAAATGAAGCCTATAACTATACAATCCAATATCCGGCCGGAGCCGAGATTTCAGAAGCTGAAAAAAGCGACTTCGGATTAAGTCAGGAAATGAAGGAGGAAGGATTCACTATAGATAAGCTTTATCAAACATATACCGGAGAATTGTGCGTTACCATCGGATACGACCTTGGATATGTAATGATTTCAGCACCGCCCAATAATGAAGAATTTATTGTAAGATGCGGCAGAAGCGGAATTGCTTATGAAACCGAAGAAAAAGAAGAAACATTAACAATAGATGGAAAAACTTACACGGCTACAGGTTTTGAGGAATTGGGACCCGGAGATACTCTCGATTCTCATAATGAAACAATGATTGTACAGCTTGATGATGGTACAAGGATAGAATATGGCTCTAAATCAAGCAATACCGCGACTTTTGATGATTATCTTGAGATAAGAAACACAATAGTCAGTATTGTAGAATCCTTTGAATCTGTATAAAAATAAATATTCTAAAAATAAAGGCAGATAGTACCAAAGAATTTATCTAAACAATCTGCATTTTTAAATCAAAACATTCTACGCCTCCTGTAAGACAGCCCATTGAAATAATATCAACACCGGTTTTTGCGTATTCCAGGACATTGGCTTCTTTAATTCCTCCTGAAGCTTCAAAAAGGAGGCTGTCATAAATATTTTTTTCTTTAAGTAGTTTTAAAGCCTTCGACACATCTTCAGATTTCATGTTATCAAGCATAACAGCTCCTACACATTTTACATCTCCGCTGTTCATATATTTTTTAAAAGCTTCTCCTGTTTTTATAGCATCATCAATGTTATCTGCTTCTATTTCAATAAACCTGCACTGTGGATCCTTCTCTATTACTTTTTTCAAAATTTTATCAAAATCATAATCTCCAAAAACGAGATGATTATCTTTAATTAAAACTGCATCGGTCAGGTTTAGCCTATGAGTACCACCGCCGCCTATTACAACAGCTTTTTTGTCGAGCAGCCCCCACAAAGTTTTTCGTGTTGGAGTAAGTAAAACATCGTAATCTTTAACTTTATCAACAATTTTTCTTGTGAATGTAGCGATTCCGCACATGCGCGTTAACAGATTTAAAATTATTCTTTCTATTACCATAAGATCTTTAATGCCTGCGGTAATTTCCATTAAAACTTCACCTGATTTAACATTATCACCATCTTTTTTATTGAAATTAACGTTAAAATTTCCTTCAATATTTGGTTTGAAAGAAGGATCACTGTCCACTAAAAAATATCTGATTTCCTCAAGTCCTGCGATAATACCATTTGAGTTAGCTAATACCTGAGCTTTTGCCTTTCTATTTTCCTCAAAAATAGAATCTGTCGTTATATCGCCTTTTGAGCCAAGGTCTTTTTCAAGTTCCAAAAATGTATAACGAAAAATCCATTGTTTATAAAAATTACTGTCTGTTGTTAAAAAATTTTCTGCGTTATGTGTAAAATTTCTTAATGATTTTCGATCCATGGATTTAAGTAAGTGTTAGCATGCGATCAATAGCTCTTTTTGCTTTTCTGGATGCGTTTCTGTCTACATTTACCTTGAATTTTTCTTCCTTAAGAGAATTTATTACAGATTCTAAATTAATTTTTTTCATATCAAAACATAAATTACAAAGTCCATAAAACTTTTTTCCTCTTAGACTGCGGTTAAGTCTTTCAACCATCCCGCATTCGGTTAATACAAAGAATTCTTTGGCGGGGTCATTTTTCGCGCAATTAATCATCCCGCTTGTGCTAGCAATATAATCAGATTTTTTAAGAATTTCGGGCTTCGATTCCGGATGCGCAATTATTTTCGCAGACGGAAAATTTTTTTTCACTTCTTCAAGATATTCTTCATTTACAAAATGATGAACGGGACAATAGCCATCCCATGCGATTATTTCCTTTTCGGGGATCTGACTTGCCACGTATGCAGCTAGATTTTTATCCGGAACAAAAATTATCTTCTTTTCCTTAAGACTTTTTACGACATTTACAGCGTTTGCAGAAGTACAACAAATGTCACTCACAGCTTTGACATCCGCTGTTGAATTTACATAACAAACTATAGCAGCTTCCGGATGTTTCTTTTTGAATTTATTTAAAGAGTCGGCATCAACCATATCGGCCATAGAACAACCTGCGTCCGGATAGGGAATTAATACTTTTTTTTGTGGATTTAGAATTGCTGCTGTTTCCGCCATAAAATTCACTCCGCAAAAAAGAATTATTTTAGCGGAGGTTTCAGCCGCCTGTTGACATAATTTTAAAGAATCACCGATAAAATCGGCAATCTCATAAATTTCCGGTTTCTGATAATTATGTACCAAAATTACAGCCTTTTTATCAGCCTTAAGGTTATTAATTTCTTTAATAAGATCCTTCTGCTTCTTTGTATAGGACATAAATTTTTTCCCTAAAACCTAAAGGAAATTTAACATTTATACATTAAAACCGCAATTTTACATTACTCCATGGACAAACCTGAGCCATAAAGTTTTTAATTTCTGTATAGAAGCTTTTACAAGTTTATTAAGTATTATTCGAAGTTCTCTGATCTTTTTCATGAGGTTCGACATTTCAAAATAGTTAGTCTTACCTGGAGAACGCAACATCCTAATTGCTTTTTTATGAAGATATCGGATTTCTTTTTTTATTTCTTTTTCAATTTGATTGCGCATTACACTTTCAGAAGGTACATTTTTGAGTAATTGTGCTTTGATCTGTGCGGGTGTGAGGGTAGGTTTTTTGGCCTCAACAGCGGCAGTACCTGCTTTTTTTTCACGACCTTCAGCTAAAATTTCAGAAACACGACCCGTGGTTTCTACTCCCGCTTCGATCCCTTCAACTGCTTCTGCGGTTTCGCGCCCGACTGGAGCTTCTTTAACTTCTTTCTCTTTTAAAACAGGTTCTTTGGATGGAACAGAACTTTCTGAAACCTTATTTACTGAAGAATCTGAGGGCATATTTTTCTTGTTATATAATAATTTTAAACTATAAAGAACAAACTGTCAATCAACCAATAAAAATAATTTGTATCGGTAACAACACCTCTGTAATATATAAAAAATTAACAAATGAGATGGATTTTCATATAGAAAAAGCATACGAAGCCAAAAAATTCGAAGACAAAATTTATCAAAAATGGGAAAAAAGCGATGCGTTTACACCAAAAATAGATAAAAAGAAAAAACCTTTTTCGATTGCAATGCCGCCGCCGAATGCTACCGGTGTCTTGCACCTCGGACATGCGATAATGCTGGCGATTCAGGACATTATGATCAGACACCATAGAATGTTGGGAGATTCAACTTTATGGCTTCCGGGAACAGATCACGCCGCTATTGCAACACAAAATAAAGTGGAACAATTTCTGGCAAAAAAAGGTAAAACAAAATACGACCTTGGAAGAAAAAAATTTTTACAGGAAGTAAACAAATACGTTAAAAATTCACAAAACATCATACGGAAACAAATACGAAAAATGGGCTCCAGCTGTGACTGGACGCGTGAAAGATACACATTGGACAAAGGACTTACAAATGCGGTACAGGAGATCTTTATCAAAATGTATAATGATGGATTAATTTATCGCGGTGACCGCATTGTGAATTGGTGCCCCAGATGCGAATCCACTCTGGCCAACGATGAAGTAGAATATAAAGACGCGAAAGAAAAACTTTATTGGATAAAATACGGTCCTTTTACAGTGGCAACAACAAGACCGGAAACAATGCTTGGAGATACCGCTGTCGCGGTAAACCCAAACGACAAAAGATATAAAAAAATAGTCGGCAATAAATCTATGATTCCCGGACCTTTAGGGGAATTTGAAATAAGAGTGGTGGCAGATAAACGAGTTGATCCTGAGTTTGGATCGGGAGCAGTGAAAGTTACCCCGGCTCATAGTTTCGATGATTTTGAAATTGCTCAAAAAAACGATCTTCCTGTTAAATCTGTTATAAATGAAAAAGGAAGAATGAAAAAAAATTGTGGCAAATACGCAAAAATAACGACTTTACAATGCAGAAAAGCAGTAGTTAAGGATCTGGAAAAATTGGGATTAATAGAAAAAATTGAAGATTACGAACATAGTCTTTCGATATGCTACAGATGCGGAACTCCTATAGAGCCTTTGATTTCAAAACAATGGTTTATAAACGTGGACAGAACAATTATTAAGGACGGAAAAAAGAAAAAGTCGCTTAAAGAAAAATCAATTGAGGTAGTTAAAAATAAAGAAATTCAAATTCTTCCTTCCAAATTCAATAAAATATACTTTAATTGGATGGAAAACCTTCACGATTGGTGTATTTCAAGACAGATATGGTTCGGACACCGTATCCCTGCCTGGTATTGTAAAAATTGTGACGAAATAGTTATTAGAAAAGAAAAACCAATAAAATGCCAAAGATGTAAATCCACAGAATTCAAACAGGACCCTGACACTCTTGATACATGGTTTTCATCGGGACTCTGGACATTTTCAACCCTTGGATGGCCGAAGAAAAATAAAGATTTAAAATATTTTCATCCAACTTCCGTGATGGAAACCGGCTATGACATACTTTTTTTCTGGGTCGCAAGAATGATCATCATGACAACTTACGCTCTTGATGAGATTCCTTTTAGAACGGTATACCTTCATGGTCTTATAAGAGACAGAGAAGGCCGAAAAATGAGTAAATCAAGGCCCGAAACTTGCATCGATCCATTGGAAATGATTGAAAAATACGGAACTGACGCTGTCCGCTTGAGTCTGGTTATTGGAGGTACCCCGGGTAACGATATGCGTCTTTACGAAGAAAAAATTGCAGGTTACAGAAATTTCGTTAATAAAATCTGGAATGCTGCAAGATTTGCTTTAATAAATATTAATAAAGAAGATCTAAAAAACAATTTTGAACAATCAATGATTAAATCTTTTGCTGATAAATGGGTGCTTACGGAACTTCAAAAACTAATAAATGAAGTGGATAGAGACCTTGAAAAATATCGTTTTTCAGAAGCGGGTACAAAAATATATGATTTTTTCTGGAGTAAATATTGTGATTGGTACCTTGAAATTTCAAAAGGAGAGCATAAAAATCCTGCTGTTCTTTTATTTGTATTAAAAACAAGTTTAAAACTTCTTCATCCATTTGTCCCTTTTATAACAGAAAAATTATGGGAATTTCTTGGAGAAGATCAATTATTGATTAATGAAAGATGGCCAAAATCTGATAAAAAATTGATTTTTACTGAAGAAGCGAAAACCATGGATCTGATTCACAATATAATTTCAAAAATCAGGAGTGTACGTTCAGAATTAAGAGTGGAACCGGCAAAAAAAATTCATGCGGTTATCTATGCCGGAAAATATATCGATGCACTGGAACAAAAAAGAGAAGCCTTAATGAGACTTGCCAGACTTGAATCTTTGGAAATTAAAGATAAAGGCCCCAAAATTAAGAAAGCCAAAGCGGCATTTGTGGATAAGACGGAAATATATCTGCCCTTAAAAGATTTGATAGACCTAAATAAAGAAAAAAAACGTCTGGAGAAAGATATCGGTTCAAAAGAAAAATACATAATTTCTTTAGAATCAAAACTGAAAAACACTGGATTTATAAAAAACGCTCCAAAAGAAGTTGTTGAAAAAAGCAAAACAAAATTGGAAAACGAAAAAGAAAACCTTAAAAAACTTAAAAAGCAAATTACAGAGCTTCAATAAAAACTCAATTTCTGTTATAATTAAAGGACAAAACAAAAACAAAAATGAACGATAAAGCATATTTTTCCCAGGTGGAACAAAATATAAATCATCTTTTAAGTGAAGGAAAATATAGAGAAGCACATAATTTATGCCTGAAATATTTGGCAAAGTATCCTGAAGAAAAAAGATTCGAAAAACTGAAAGAAAAAATTGAAAAAAGAGTAACCGAACAAAACGAAAAAGTGATAAAACAAAAGCTTGAAGAAATAAAACCTCTTTACAAAGAAGAAAAATATAAAGAAATATTAAAAAATCTGGAACCCCTTTTAAGGATAGCCCCGCAAAATGAAAAACTAAAAAAAGAGATAATTAAAGCCCAGGAAAAATACAAAGAGAAAACAAAAGAACTTCAGAAAAAATTTGAAGAAGAAAAAAACGAAAAGTTCACAAAATTACTTAACGAAGATGAAGAACGATTGATAGACGAATTATTCCTTCTCGAACGTGATAATCCCGGAAACATAGAAGTTCAGAAAATAACCAATAAATTTCGAGACAAATTAATTCAAAAGAAAATTAAAAGAAAAACGGATCTTATTTATTCCGATAAATATGATGCTATATATAATTTTATAGATCAGCTCAAAAAAATTGATGATAAAAATAAACGCATTATCGAGCTTGTAAAGCTTGTAAAATCAAGAGAACACGGAAATCAGCTGACCGAAAAAAGCGAATTTATTTATGACGCGGAAAATCATCTTATAACTCTTATGAAACTCAAAAAGTATGATAAAGCTATAAAAGTAGCCGAAGAAATTCTTGATCTCGACCCCTCCAATAAAAAGGCAAAAAAAATACTTAAAAAAGCCAAAAAAAAATATTATAAACAAACCAGAAAATTTGCGATCGATACGATCTATAAAAAAATTGATAAACTAAAAGAAA
>WJKQ01000052.1 GCA_014728975.1 Candidatus Peregrinibacteria bacterium
ATTTCAGCATTTACCTTAACTAAAAGGATCTTGCATGATATAATTTTTCCTGAAATTTTATCTCATTTCTTATGACAAAATCCGATAATAAAGCGGTTAAGTGGATTAAAAAATATTTACGATATACGGATTACCTTGGAGCCGCCCAACTTTATCTGAAAGATAATTTTTTACTTGAAGAAAAATTAGAACCGAAACATTTCAAGGCAAGGATTTTGGGGCACTGGGGAACGGTGCCAGGCCTCAATTTCATTTATGCTAATTTAAATTATCTTACTTACAAACATAAATGTAATCTTCTTCTGGTTACGGGGCCGGGTCACGGAGCACCCGCGATTCTTGCAAATCTCTTTGCTGAAAAAACTCTCAGACATTTTTTTAAAAAATACACCCCGGATAAAAAAGGAATGGGAAATATCATTAAGGATTTTAGCTGGCCGCACACAAAATTTCCAAGCCATCTTACGCCGGCAGTGCCCGGATCAATCCTGGAAGGCGGCGAACTCGGCTACGCTCTTTCAACAGCATTTGGAGCCGCTTTAGATAATCCGGATCTTATAGTGGCGGCAATTATAGGCGATGGAGAATCCGAAACAGGACCCACGGCAGCTGCCTGGCACAGCAATAAATTTCTGAATCCAAAAACCTCCGGAGCTGTTCTTCCGATTGTTCATATTAACGGCTACAAGATTTGCAATCCTACAATTTATGGAACAATGAGCGATAAAGAACTTGAAGAGCTTTTCACGGGATATGGCTACTAACCTATAATTGTAAAAAATCCCGGCGTTGAAAGAAAAATGATCAAGGCAACTGAAAAAGCTTACAGAATCATAAGAGACATTCAAAAAAGAGCACGAAAACGAAAAACACCTCTTTTAAAACCGAAATGGCCTGTAATACTTCTCCGCACACCGAAAGGCTGGAAAGGAGTTCATAAATATCACGGACATCTGGTTGAAGGATCTTTCCACTCCCACGGAATTCCTGTCGAGCATCCAAAAAAAGATCCGGACGCATTGGAAACAATAGAAAAATGGCTTAAAAGTTATAAAATTGAAGAATTGGTTGATGAAAAAGGCCGTCCAAAAGAGGAAATAACAAAATTTATTCCAAAAGGAAAATACAGAATCGGAATGAATCGCCACGCGATCGGAGGAAATTTCTATAAACCGCTAAAATTACCGGCGCTTTCAAAATATGCCGTAAAGGTAAGTAAATTCGGCTCAATTTTTAAAAAAAATACAACCGAGGCGGCGCCTATGATCAGAGATGTTATAAAACATAACGGGAAAAATTTTCGCGTTTTCTGCCCCGACGAAATCGAATCCAATAAACTCGATGCAGTATTTGAAGTCACAAAAAGAGCCTACCAATGGCCGATCAAAAAAACAGATGAAGACCTTGCCCCGGAAGGGCGAGTTATGGAAATCTTAAGCGAACATACCCTGCAGGGCTGGCTCATGGGATATTTGTTGACCGGTCGCCACGGGTTACTTATAAGCTATGAAGCCTTCGCCAATATTGTGAATAGCATGGTTGATCAATATGCCAAATTTTTAAAACAACACTTCGATGTTTCTTGGCGAAAACCGGTAGCCAGCGCGATTTATTTACTTTCAAGCGTTGGCTGGCGTCAGGATCACAATGGTTTTTCACATCAAAATCCTTCTTTTGTAAGCAATATTCTTCAGAAACATGGAGAATTCTGTCAGGTTTATTATCCTTCTGATACCAACAGCCTGCTGGCCGCTTTTGAGGAAACGATGAAAAAAAAGGATTCAATATGCGTGATAGTTGCAGGAAAGCGCGATTTACCCCAATGGCTCACATTAAAAGAAGCTCGTGAACAGGCAAAAAAAGGAATAGGTATCTGGGAATGGGTAGGTGGAAAAGAAGCAACAAAAAATCCGGACGTTGTACTGGCTTCAGCCGGAGATTATATTACCCAGGAAGCACTTTATGCCGTAAAACTTTGCAAACTTCTGACTCCGGAATTAAAAATACGATACGTAAATATTTCCGAATTAACTTCTATATGTCTCGGAGATTTCTTCCGTTCCGACGATCCGAGAAGCAGCGCGACTGAAAAAGGAGTTAATAAATACTTCACGGAAGACAGACCGGTAGTTTTTAATTATCACGGCTATATTAATGATATTGAACATATACTTTGGCCTTACGTAACTTCTGACCGGTTCAGCATTCACGGTTATAGGGAAAAAGGTTCAACAACAACTCCTTTTGATATGAAAGTCGCTAATGAAGTCAGTTTTTATCATATTGCCATGGATCTTATTGAACGCGGAGCTAAATTTAATAAATCCATAGCCAGAAAGAAACCGGCAATAATGAAAACACTTAATAAAAAAATAAGAGAACATCAAAAATATATCGAAAAATATGGCGACTATCCCGAAGAAATTAAAGCAATCCGCTGGTAAAAGCCTATATATATATAATTTAACCAAACTTTTCATGCACCACGACAACCACACACATAATTTGTTGGAACAACTGGTTACCGAACAAAAAAGTCTATGGCGTATAAAAAATATGTATGGAAAAGATGCCGGAGACTGCGAAAAATGCCGGGAATTTTGGGAAAAAATGAAAAAAGACAAGGAGGAACACATTGCTGAGCTTACAGATCTCGTAAAAAGCCATCTCTAAAAAACAAAAAAAAAGCCTTCATATAAGTATATGAAGGTTTTTTATGGTGGGCAGGGAGGGATTCGAACCCCCGAAGGCTGAGCCAACAGATTTACAGTCTGCTCCATTTGACCGCTTTGGTACCTGCCCTTGTTTTTAATGCAGACTGGATTATAACGAAGAAGCTTTATCTAGAAAAGTATTTTATTTATAAATCCCTCCATTTTCCTTCAAGTTCTACTTCTCCTACACTATCAACTTCTTCAAAAACTTCAGAACCGAGTTTTGCTGTTTTACCTTCTTCACTTTCAACAATTATATCTCCATTCTCAAATGTTACAGAGTTCCACCCCGCATCAGTAAGTAAGTTTTCAGTCAAAGTCCGGTTTATAATAATTTTGCCGTCTATCACCGACTGAGTCAAAACTACTGAAAATTTTGGTACAACTTCAACTTCAACACTTTCTTCTTGAAAATCTGAAGTACTTTTAATAATTTTATCCGGTTTGGGTTGTTTTGGAGCGCTTGAGGATGAAACGGGAGATTTTCCCTCCGCGAATTTTTGTTTTTGCCCGCTTTTTTTATCAAGCTCAGGTTTGGAAAAAAGCACGGTAAAACCGGTAGCAACAGCAGCAGCAAGCAAAATTAAATATGCTGTTTTGTGGATTCCGGAAAGTGGTCGTGATCCAAGTATTAAAGAGAATCTATCCCTGACAGAACTTTTCGCATCCGGCTTCTTTATCTGTCCCGGCTGAAGAAATTGGGGAACAAAATTTAGATCTTCTCTTAATGTTTTTGCGGTATCCGCCAAAACTTTTAATTGTAGCTTAATATTGAAATCCGAAGCGAGCTGAATTTCATTTTCTAAATCTCTGATAACCATTGATAATTCCGCGTGTATCCTGCCAATATCGTTATATTTTTCCTTCATCGAATTAATACATACTTCCGCCAGCTCCTTTAATTTTTCATTACTGATCGAAGGATTATTGGGATCAAACCGTAAATTTGGAGAAAGAATCAGCCCAAGAAGACTTTTTTTATCATCCGGATTCATGGATGGAGTTAAAAGAAGAGGTTCAACCTCACTATCACAATAAACAAATCTGTTTTTTTCAATCAAATTTAAAGCAAATTCAAATAAATTTTGAGGAGGAATTTCCTGCTTATCAGGATCATCGGACACTGTGAGCTCGGGAAATTCCACAATATGCTCTACCCTATCACTGATAGCATCGGATCCTTCCTGAATGGTTATCGACTTCTCTTGATTCTCTGCTTCTTCGGCCTGTTTTGCCAGTTTGTCTTCAAGATAAACAAAAATTGCTCTTAATATTTGCGGCTCTACATGTTCTCCTCCTATTGCGATTATCACATCCTCTTCCGGCAAGTCTGTTCCGTTTTTGGAAGCGAATCGTGTGAGTTCATTATAATCTATCCCCAATTGCTCTTTTAATATATCTGAATATTTTCCTTCCCTTTTATATCTCTGAATAATAAAAATCCCGATTAACATACTCTTTTGGCTTTCAGTAAGCGTATCGTTTCCAACTACTGCTTGCAAAACAGGTTTTTTGGTAATCCTTTTTTGTGAATCAATACTTAATACATCAGAATATTCCATTGAGATTGCCGCTGAAAGCTGAACAAAGGGGCTTCTTTGTTCACTATCTTTTCTTTTTCTTTCTACGATTCTTCTGATTTCATCAATAAAACTGGATCCTGAAGAAAAAGAAAAGGGGTTTTCCTTGCTTTCTTCCTCTTTTAATAATTTCTCCAAAAAGTTAGCTTCTTCCAGGGATAAATTCAGCTGTTCCTGTATTATTTTATTATAAGATTTGGGACGAGGACTTTGATTTCTTTGGGCCTGAACTGATTTAAAGAAAGAATTTGTAAAATTTAAAAGATCATCTTCACTCAAGCCCGAATCAGAAAATAATAATTCCAAAAATGATAATTTTCTTATTTCATCGCTTTCAGGCGAGATTACAAACTGATGATAAGAGCCTTCAAGCAGCATTTTTTTTAGCTGTTCCGTTATTAATTCAGCTTCAGTTTGTAAATTTTCTGATTGTCGGTCAGGATTAATTTTCATACTATTTAAGAATTCTAAAAAAGAGCAAAGTATAGTACACCAATATTGTTTAATTTGTCAACCTTAAGACAGTAAGACAAAAATTTTAAATCCAAAACCGGCTCTTTTAAAAGGCGCAATATTTTGCTATAATAATAAGATTTTAATTTAATAAAATGCAGAAAAATTTGGAAAAAAAAGAAGCTGAAGAACGGGAATATCAACCAACCTTTCTTGAACGCTTAAAATATGGAAAATCTTTGACCAAAAAACCACGTGAAGGTTTTAAAGAATACATAGAAACAAAAACGATTACTTTTCGAAAAAACTTTAGACTGGGAGCTCCTGAGGCCGGGAAAAAATATGAAAAAGAAAGCAAAATCGATATTTCAAAAATTGAAGCGGAAGAAGTTTATATTTTTTCATCTTCCGGATCTACCGAATTTGAGATGGTATGGCACGAACCCGACTGGTATCGAAGTTATATAGATGCCGCGAATCAGATTAAAAATTGTTACGAATTGCTGGATCCCAAAACCCAAAGATGGGTCAGAAAAGTAAGACCCGCGTTGGAAGGACTTATTAGATTGGGAAAATTGGATGAAACTGAATATCAAAAAAGATACAGAAAAATAATATGGAAAATGGTGCAAAAATACGGCGCGCACAAAATTTATGGAAGAAAAGGTGTTTTTAATCTTCTTTTAACTTTCAGAAGAGCGACGGAAGTGTATCCGGCACTCAAAAAAACCGCAGATAAAAATTTTGATCCGGAATCTTTAAATATTCAAAAAATAAAACTGATTCTGGGGAAAGGAAGAGGGAAAAAAGAAGGAGCAGAAGACAGATATGCTTATGTGGTAATAAAAAGAAAAAGAAGAAAAGGCGAAGAAATTGCGAAAGCACCGGAAACACCGGAAATTTCAGAAAGACAAAAAAGAATTTTAAATACTTTTATAGAAAAACTGGAAATGCCCTGGTACGAAAAACCTCCAAAATCAAAAAAAGAGTTTCAACAGTGGCTTTTATTCTGGCATTTAAATTATGCAAAATCCAGAGGAAAAAAAGGAAAAGTCACGAAAGAAAATCCGCCTCTGAAAAGACCCGAATCTTTTGAAGCTCTTAAAAAAGAATTTGAAGATTTTGCTGAAAAACACAAAATAAACGAAAGCGATAAAGAGCAAATTTTATCATTTCTTAAAGCTAAATCGATTGAACCGATGCTTGGAGACTATGAATACGACATTATTACTTCTTTAAATAGTAATATTATCGAGGATTATACGAAAGAAACAGCGGCAGAATGGTGGGAGTCAATTGAAAACTGGCAAAGAATTCTTTACAAACTGGATTGGAGGAATTATTTACCCTGGACACTCGCACAAAATTTTCCGGAGCAGGAAAAAATAAAAAGTTTTTCCAGTATGAGGAATCAGGAAATAAAGGATTTCTTAAAGGAGGATGAGTCCCGCGCGGAAAAAATCGGTAATTTTATTCGAAAATAAATATATTCCTTCTCTTTACATCCAAATATGCCTTGTTATAATAACCGGCGTAAATATTTTAAAATGAAATACTTTGCGCAGGCTATTATCGCAATAATTATTATCCTCTAACTACCTGGAGAGCAGCCTTAATATACGCCTCTCTGGGATAAAGAGGATTTTTTTATAACTTTGCTTGGAATGGTACCAGCCAATAACGGAAAATTTTATACTCTCAAATGTATCAAATGCGGTGCAGAATTCGATGAACATCAGACAGCCACAACCTGTTTAAAATGCGAAGGAGCGTTGGATGTTATATATGATTATGATTATATAAAACAAAGACTCAATCTTTATGCTCTTAAAAATTCTCCGATTTCAGCGCTTAAATATCTGACTTTTTATCCAATTATCAATCTGGAAAAAATTATTACCCTTAACGAAGGCGGAACACCTCTTCACCACTGTCGGAACCTTTCCAAAAAATATAAAATTAAAAACCTTTATATAAAAAATGAGGGAGCGAATCCCACAGGGGTTTTTAAGGATAGAGGAACCCTGGTCGAGGTTACAAAAGCTTTGGAAATGGGCGCAAGTGCGGTTTGTCTGGCGTCTACGGGTAATATGGCCGCTTCCGTTTCAGCGTACTGTACGATCGCAAAAATTCCCTGCTACGTACTTGTGCCGGAAGGAACACCGATAGGCAAACTTGCACAAACGCTCTCTTATGGTTCAAGAATTATTCAGGTCCGGGGGACATATTCAGATTGTGCCGGACTGGCTGTGGAAATGGCCGAAAAACATGGATTTTACCTTGCAGGCGATTATGTCTTTAGATTGGAAGGTCAAAAATCACAGGGCTATGAAATTGCTGAGCAGCTTGGATGGAAATCACCGGATTACGTGATTGTTCCAATGGGCTGTGGAACAAATTTGTCCGCTATATGGAAAGGTTTCAAAGAATTAAAAAAATTAAATCTTATAGATAATCTTCCAAAATTAATTGGGGTTCAGCCTGATGGATGCAATGTAATTGTCAAAGCATTTAAATCAAGAAATAAAAAAATTACCCCTCTTAATAAGCCGGATACGATTTGCAGTGCCGTAGCGGCAGGCGATCCACTTGACGGGAAAAAAGCAATAAAAGCTCTCACGGAATCAAAAGGGTCTGTGGTACAGCTGTCGGACGAAACCACCCTTGAAACGGAACAACTCCTTGCCAAAGAGGAAGCAATATTTGTGGAGCCATCCGGAGCATTGGCCATTGCGGCATTGGAAGCCTTGACCAAAAAAAAGTTTTTTAAGAAAGATGACACTGTAGTCTGTGTTGCAACCGGAAATGGGCTTAAAGATCCAAAATCGGCGATAAAAAACATTCCGGATCCGCCCACAATAGATCCTGATATTAAAGAGGTTGACAAC
>WJKQ01000053.1 GCA_014728975.1 Candidatus Peregrinibacteria bacterium
CCGCCACGGCGGGACAGATGAAGCGCAATCCCGCTACGGCGGGACAGATGGACTTTTTACGTGACCGTCAAAAAACACACAAGCATTTTTTGAAGTAATTACCGTTTTTCAAAAAAGTTCCAGGGATGCAGGGCTTCGGCAGCATCTGTCCCGATCTTTTTGCGGGAAGATCAGCCGAACAGAAGAAGCATCTATTTTCCGTTCTTTTTTCGGGATACCGAATCAATGACAGATAACATTCTGTTTAATTATTTCCTAAAAGGCGGTTTTTTTATGTTTCCCATACTCCTGTGTTCAATTCTGTCCCTCACTATCTTTTTTGAAAGACTGTGGGCGCTTCAAAAGAAAAAAGTACTTCCCCGGAATTTCATTGTCGAAATTGAGCATCTTCTCCGGGCTGAAAAAATCCAGGAGTCCATTGTTCTGTGTAAAGCTTCGAAGAGTCCGATTTCGCGTATTCTCCTGAAAGGCATCCAGAAATATGGAAAAAGAAGGGATGAAATAAAAGAGATTATAGAAGAGGTCGGCAGACGCGAGGCAGCCTACCTTGATAAATATGTTGAAAGCCTTTCAACAATCGCAAGCGTGAGCACGCTGCTGGGCCTGCTGGGAACCATTGCCGGGATGATAAAAATTTTCGGAGTGATTTCCCTTCAAAAAGCGGTTAATCCGTCGATACTTGCTGGCGGTATCTCCGAGGCGCTTTATACAACGAGCGCCGGACTCAGTGTCGCTATACCGACGCTCATTTTCTACCGCTTTATTTCAGGCAAATCCGACAGCCTGATTCTTGAGATGGAAGAATATTGTATGAGAATGGTGGAACTGCTCAAGGAGAGACAATGATGAAATTTCTCTCTGCACCGTGAAGCAGGGTATAGAGGGATGCAGTTCCAGAGGCCTTTCCTTTACTTTATAATACCCCGGTGAGAAACAGGTGTCATTGTTTAATGGAATTTAAAAAAAAACAGCGCAAAAACACTCAGCTTGATATTACCCCGATCGTTGATACGGTATTCAACCTGCTTATTTTCTTTGCCCTGTCGCTCAATTTCATTACCCCCTCATCGATGAAGATACAGCTGCCCAAGACAACGACTGAATCCCGGACGCCTGCCCGAACAACCCAGATACGCATACAGATTACACGGGATGCCGGAATGTATATTAATAAAAAAAAAACAGACAGCTTCAGAAGTCTCTGCAGCGAGCTCAAAAAGATCCATACACGGCTGCCCGGCAGTACGGTAGTTGTCGAGGCCGATGAAAATGTTTCCCACGGCACGGTGGTACGGGTTATGGACAGCTGCAGAAAGTCAGGGTTCAACAGGATATCTATTGCCGTCCAGCCCTCGTATAGCATGTTTTAGCACACGTGCTCAAACATGCCATGAAAGGCGGGCCAGTGGCAAGCAGTGCTGGGTATTTCCGGGAACTATGTATCTTCAAATTAAAAAAAATATCAGGATTTAAAAAAAAACTCAATCTTGTCCTATACATGCCGATGAAAAAAGTGATAATAGCAATTATAATTACAGTAACTTTTACCTTTATGGTTGTAATGACCATATTCGGGCAAAGGGGTTTAGTACATCTCTATAAGCTTCAGAAAAAATGTAACGAAATTGAACAATTCAACAATAAGCTGCAGGCCGAGAACAAGAAGCTTAAGGAGGAGATCGATCTGCTGAAACATGATATGACCTACATAGAGCAACTGGCGCGAGAAGAACTGGGACTGGTTAAAGAAAATGAACTGATCTATCATGTTGAAAAAAATGATAACAAAAATTAAATTTATTGACATTTAATAATTTATTTATTATTTTGCTTATAAAATATAAAGGTTTTACGTAAGATACTCATGGTGATCACATGGAGTTATTCCCTCCTAAAAAAATAATCGGCCTTGATGTCGGAACAAGTTCAATAAAACTGGTGGAACTTGAGGAAACAAAAGAAACATACAAACTCAAAAATTTCGGCTTGGCAAAGCTGCCGAAAGAGACGATCGTAAACGGTGTTATCATAAACGCTGATCCGCTCATCCAGGCAATAAAAACCCTGATCAGCAACCTGAAAATCACCACTAAAAATGTCGCCTTATCGGTATCCGGACATCCCGTTATTGTAAAAAAAATAACCCTTCCTCTCATGAGCGAGTCTGAGCTCGAGCCTATGATTGAAGCGGAATCCGAGCAGTATATCCCTTTTGATCTTGATGAAGTCAATATAGATTTTCAGATTCTGGGAGTTAACGAAGAAAGTGAAGAACAGATGGACGTCATGCTTGTTGCGGCAAAGAAACAGATGGTTACCGAATACACAGATGTGCTTTCTGTTGCGGGCCTTAAGCCGTCCATTGTCGATATCGATGTTTTTGCGCTGGAAAACATGTTTAATATAAATTATACCACGGAAGAAAATGAGATAATTGCGCTGATTGATATCGGAGCAAGCATTACCAATATCAATATAATAAAAAATGATACGTCCATTTTCAACCGCGACGTTTTTCTCGGCGGGAATCATATCACCGAAGAACTGCAAAAAGAATTATCCTTGAGCTTTGAAGAAGCCGATATTCTGAAATCAGGAGAAAGCATAGAAGGTATCAATCAGGACGCCCTTGATGAAATGATTTCCAAAAGTGCAACATCGATTGCCCGTGAAATACAAAGGACACTTGATTTTTTCACCGGTTCAAACTACTCGGAAATAAATCATATTTACCTGAGCGGGGGTGCATCCAAAACCAAAGGCCTGAAGGAGATCATTGAAGAGTCGGTTAACGCGCCGGTTGAATTCACCGACCCGTTTAAAACAATAAAATACGACAAGAACACCTTCGACCCCGAATACATAAAAGAGATTTCCCTTTTATCTGCAGTTGCAACCGGTCTGGCTTCAAGAAAAATCGGAGATTGAAGCATTATGATAAAAATCAACCTTATTCCTTACCGGGCACAGAGAAAGAAAGAGCTGCTCATCCAGCAGCTGGTCATAGCTGCTTTTCCGATAGTTTTTGCGCTCATCATCGTCGGTGTCATGTGGTATACGATGAATACGAAGCTTGAAGCCGCGGACCGCGCAATTGTAGATGTGAAGCAGAAGATTGAACAAAGCGCGGTAAAATTAAAAGAAATCGACAAATTCAAGAAGCAAAAACGAAAACTCAACAAAAAAATGGATATCATAAAGAAGCTGCAGAAAGGCAAAAGCGGTCCGGTGCATCTGCTTGACGAGATCGCTCTCAACCTTCCCGGCAATCTGTGGCTGCACACCATTAAGCAAAAGGGGATGAAACTTGAAATAGGCGGTAAGTCAATAGACAATATTTCAATTTCCAAATATATGCTGAATCTTAATAGCTCACCGTATTTCAAA
>WJKQ01000054.1 GCA_014728975.1 Candidatus Peregrinibacteria bacterium
ATATGGATGAGGGTGTAAAATTTCCCGGGATGCCTTATCACCTTGATGACGATCCAAAAATAAGTCAGCTTTATTTGGGATATGGTTTTGAAAAACGCGCTCCGAATGTAGTATCTGCGGTTAATGAAACAGAAGGGGAATTCGTAACTTATGATGGAGAAATAGTAAAAACACCCTATTTTAGTCAAAGTGACGGCGGTTATACAAAAAACGCAAAAGATGTTTGGGACTGGGGTGCTCCATATTTGATTAGTGTTAGCGATGCGTATTGTGATGGGGGCGAATTCCTTGGACATGGAGTGGGATTAAGCGGATGCGGTGCAAGAGGGATGGCAAAAGAAGGATTTAATTATAAAGAAATATTAAAACATTATTATTCAGGAGTGGAAATTATCGACTTATACTAAAAAATATAAATAAAATATGGATTTAAAACCTTTACCAAAAGAAATAGTAGAAGAAAAACGCACAAACTTTAGAAATAAAATTCTTCAGGTTCGTGCACGATTAAAAACCAAGGAAGAATCGCGCGACGAAAGAATACTTATCAGAACCTGTTTAAAAATGGGGGAATATCTTACCTCAAAAGAAAAACAAACAACAGGTAAGGTAGATTCACTGATTAAAGATCTTCACAGATCCACAATTTCTCTCCAAAAAAGAAAACAAAAACTTCGAAAGAAACAACGCTAACCATTTTGACAAGGCATAAAAAAGATAGTAAAAACGCTGTATGACAACATTAACGATAAATACAGCATCATCTGAAACTTCAATAGCCCTTTTTGATAAAAACAGATTAATTTCCGAAAAAACATGGCCAGGTAAAAATGATGAAGCGGAAAAATTAATGCCTGCAATTGAAAGCCTTTTGAAAAATTCAAAAAAAACTTATAAGGACCTTGAAAAAATTATTGTTGTCAAAGGTCCCGGCTCTTTCACGGGCTTGAGGATTGGTGTAACAGTAGCAAATATAATTGCCTGCCTTGAAAAATGCAGACTTTTTGCAGTCGATTCTTTTGAGTATTGGTGGACGGCCGGGCCGGAAAAAGCCGCTTTACTGATTTTTGCGGGAAGCGGGGGTGTATATGTTGGTTTAAAACCTTTTGATATACCAAAACTTGTAAAAATCAACGATATAAATCAATATTTGGAAGAAAACAATGTTAATAATATATTCGGCGATATCTCTGAAGAACAAAAAAATATTATTAACGCAAAATTCATTCCAATAAAGCAAAGTTTTGGAAAAATTATGAAAAATATCGTCGCAAAGAACTTAAATCCTGTAAAAATTGTCAAACCTTATTACATAAAGAAACCCGGCATAACAAAAAGTAAGAAAAAAATTATTTAATGCTCTACATAGTTTCAACACCAATCGGAAATCTTGAGGATATTACGCTCCGCGGGTTAAGAATTCTTAAAGAAGCGGATATTATAGCGGCAGAAGATACGCGCCATACAAAAATTTTATTGAATAAATACGACATAAAAACTCCTTTACTCAGCTATCATTCCTACAGTGGTAAAGCGAAACTCGATAAAATTATCGGTCTATTAAAAGAAGGAAAAAATATCGCTTTAACTTCGGATGCTGGCACCCCCGGTATTTCAGATCCGGCATATTCACTTATCAAAACCGCCCTTAAAGAAAACATAAAAGTTTCGCCGATCCCCGGACCTTCCAGCCTCTTGGCGGCTCTCGTTATGAGCGGGCTTCCTATGAATCAGTTCCTGTACCTTGGATTTCTTCCATTAAAAAAAGGACGAAATACTTTAATAAAATCACTGGCGGATGAAAAAAGAACGATAGTAATTTTTGAGGCACCGCACCGTCTGCTAAAAACTCTCAACGACCTTTTGGAATACCTCGGCAACCGCCAAATCGCTGTCTGCCGTGAAATTACGAAAATATACGAGGAAGCTTTTCACGGAACAATTAAAGAAGCTGCGCAATATTTCTCAAAAAAGAAACCAAAAGGCGAATTCACTCTTGTGATCCACTAAGGGGATGTAAGTCCGAGAGGCCCAAGTACATTTTTTATCCAGCTGGGATCTTTTTTATCTCTAATATCATTTACCGGCGGGTAAGAATCCAATCTTCCGATTACTCCTGAAGCAACCGTGGTCTGAACTGTTATCGGTTCAAAATCTCCGGGATAATCCTCCTCGGCTTCCTCGGATAAACCTATAGTCAAAATTATAGTGACTGAAGGATGCGACTGCATTTTGGATTCCGCATAAGCTTTATATGGATCTTCAACCGGATTTATTATAAATCTTAAATCCTGAATATCACTGCGCAAAGGCGAAATAGGTACAAATTGTGTTTCAAAACTTTGTGAAATATCAAATTCCGTCTCTAGATCGTCACTTGTAGGAATGGTAATTTTATTTCTGAAAACATCTCCCCGGTTATTAATAATAGGCAGCTGAATCAGACTTGCTAATTTTTCAGCTTGATCCTCGGTGGTACCAAAACAATTAAATTCCTCCATGCATGAAAAAGTATCAATAATACCATTTTGATCCAGATCCATTCCCTCCATCCGTACAAGTCCGATACCGTAATCATCTCTTCCGGTTTTTTTTCTTGCAATTAAAGTCTTTTTTGTACCGCTGTTATCAATTAAAAATAAATGATCGGACTCTCCGGTAGCAGGACATTGGCCGCGGTCTCCGTCACAAAAAGCATTTGATTTATCCACATCACCTACAAAAGGATTTTGACCTGTATTTAAATCAACTGATAGTGTATAAACAACTTCACATTCATCTCCGGGCCCTAAATTTTCAGGATATGAACACTCTAGGCCGAGGTCAGTCGGATTTCGGGTGACTGTGCCTCCAAGATTTTTCCCCGGATCATAAAATCTGCTCCCATATACACCATAATTTATTCCATAAAGAGCAAATTTTTCCTCTTGTTGAATAACATAATAATTGTAATATTCTTCATAATCGATTGTTCCTTCCTGAATTTCATTTGTTAATTGCTGTAGAATGATTCTTAAGTCTTCATAAATCGCATTTTGAACTGAACTTTTTTGTTCCAGCTGGACGATACTGACCAAAATATTCCCTGAAACAGTCGCAACAACAGCAAAAAGACCCACGGCTATCAAAACCTCAACCAGCGTAACGCCTTTTATTTTCTTAAAAAATTTCATCAGTAATAATTATAGAGTGTGACTGTTCTGACTATTGTCCGGACTTTTGCGCCTTCTTTCCATTGAACTTTAATCTCAAAAGTTGCCGCGTTGTCTGTAATTTTATTAAACTTGATACCCCGGAAAAATGGAGAGGGTTCAGCATTTGAAGGATTGTGTACATAAATATTATAAAGACCGTCGATTTCTTTAACAAAAAGCCTGTAACCTTCATTTTTTTGTTCGCCTTCAAGGTCAAGCTCCTCTGCCATGCTTTCCATTATCCATTGATCCCTTTCATTTTGATAAACGATATAATCCATTCTTTCCTCGGCTTCTACACCACATACTTCATCAGGATTAAGGCTCAACCAGCATTCTTCTTTTTCCGGTTCCCTGAGCCAGTTTGTGTCACGCAGATTTTTAACGCCTTCTATTCCTTCAGTGGCAAGATTTTGGGCAAGAAGATAATTTTTTGAAAGTGCCGTAGTGGAAACCGCATTTGTGATGATTGAACCCAGTATGATTGATCCAATCGCCATCATGCCGATTGCAACCAGCGCTTCCGTTAATATTAATCCCGTTTTGTTTTTTCTAAACATAATTTATTCTGGTAATTGTTCAAATCCTTCAGTAAGTCCGGAAACCTGAAATACAACTATAAACCTTTCTAGATCACTGTTTTCTTCATAAAATATGACAGTAATATATTTTAAGTCGGTTTTTGGAATAAATGTTCCATTCGAATAAGTCATAAGATCGCCACTGCCCAATTCATAAAAAAAATATAGAGGAAAACCAACTTCTATAGGTTTCATTCTATAAGAAGTTTCGGAAAAATCATGTGTTTTATTATAAACAATTAAATCTCCCTCCTCTTCTTCATCAAATTCAAAAGGATTTTGTCCGTTATCGGCAAAAACTGTAATTTTATCGTCTTCCAACAGTACTCCATATCTTTCCGCTTCCGAAGAATCTTTATTGGTGATCGCGTATGATCTTGCCGTTCTCATAGAAGAAACCACAGACTTATAACTGGAAAGAAAATTAAAAGTCGCGGTCGAATTTATATACGAAGTAATCGCGGCAACTCCAAGAAAACCAATCACCGCAATAACCAACAAAAGCTCGATTAAAGTAAAACCTTTTTTATTTCTCATACCTCGATTATAGTAAATCGTCACCGGTTTAACAATCAATGGAAAAAATCCCCGGGGATTTTTGGGATTTTTTTGTATACCAAACCTCCCCATGCCGTTTTGCGACATAGGGAGCCTTTTGTTGAATTCGGACCGGCCCACTCTCCATCACAGCACCTCAATGGTCGCCCCAAATGAAGACGAGAAAGTCACCACATCAATGGTGGTGGTTGAAGAAAATCACTGACATTCCAGATAGACTGTGACATCCGTTCCTGTGTTGAACTCACAGCTGGGATCAACACAGGTTGGAGGAGAGAGTATGTAAGCCACCAGGAGGGCGCCATTACTTGAGCCGTATCCTGAAATATAGCTCAAATCAATGTCTGTCCAGTCAGTACACTGGATGTTTGAACCCTCGAAGTAGGTGTAGAAATCCTCTGGGGGGTAGTTAAGATCCTCCAGATGATGCGAGAAACCACTATCGAAGATGGATCCCTGCTTACAGATCTGGTATCGCCAGCTGGCTCCACTGACCTGGTCAAGAGTAAGACATACCGTTGGACCTGATGGATTTGTGTGGCAGGAGGTTGACTGGTTTGCAAGGTATAAATCCGTACACGACGGCCCCGAAACACAGAGTCCATCCTCACAGCCGTACTGGCAGTTTTCGATCTCCTGCTGATTTCCGCAGCCATCGTCCTCCCAGACATCTCCTCCGGAGCAGTAGTACGAATAGTCGGGCTGACAGGGCTGATCGTTACACGTTGTGCCTTCACAACCCCATTCGCATGGAGTCATCATATCTTCAATGCCGCCGCAACTGTCAAACCACCAGAGGTTTCCGTTGTGGCAGGCATATTCGTAGTGCGACTGTTCCTGGCACATGCCACCGACACACTCGGTTGCACAGCCACCGCAGGTTCCGCAGTCCAGCATATCGCCGCAGTTGTCGTCCCAGGTCCCGCAGTAGACCGCGAGCTGAATACAGGTGAAAGGAGTACAGTCACTCAAACATTGACCACCGCTACAGAACTCATCCGCACCGCAGTATTCTTTCACCTCTTCCCACTGATCGCAGGAATCGTGCCACCAGACATCCCCGTTGTGGCAGTCATACCCGGTGTGGGAAGCGGCCTGGCAAGTTCCCACGACACATGCTGAGGCACACCCACTGCAGCTTCCGCAGTTGCAGCCTTGGTAGATTCCACACTCTTGCCCGGCATCGGTACAAAGCTCACGCAGGTAGGAGTAGGAAGTTCGGGATCCTCGATCGTGAAAGTTCTAACCTTGGCACAGCAGGCACCTTCATAGCACTGGTTATGAGGATAGCACACAGTCCAGTGGTAATGACCTGATGTGTCCAGAAAATCACCGGGTATTTCCTGACCTACGGTGTTCACATCGAACTCTTGGCCATAGATCAGTGGCCTGGTCGGAGGATTCCTGCGAATTCTCAGGACGTGCCTGTATGGACCTCCCGGAATCCAGGAGAAGACATAGCTTTCACCCAGCGGCAGAACCTCACCGTTCGATGGAGACTCAAGAACCGGAAAACAAATTCCAAGGTTCTCATAATACCCATCATTTCCGGTGTAACTCCCTTCTCCAGGTCTGTCGTCACAGTCCCCGACATTCGTCCCGAACATGGGGAAATCTTGAACCGCGAAGAGACCGTCTTCATCGTCGTCGAAACACCTCGTACCGAATCCCTGTCCTTCACCTATCTCCGTAGGTGTAAAGGGAATGAAGTCCGTCGGAACACAGATTCTGTTGTGCCAGACGTTATTTTGCGCCTCGCATCCAAGCAGTGGAACGTTACCGTAGAGATATTGACACTCTACAGCACCATTACAGGTATCTTCCATTACCCCTGCTACTATCCATCCGAAGCCTTCATCTGAGTCGCTCAAAAGGAGACTTTGCGATGACGGCCAGAGGTAGTAGAATATGTCGTAGGTTGCGTCTTTGACGATGTCCACCTCCGGACAGTACGTGCCGACACTGAAATTCGCCACATCATCGGCTATAGATGTCAATTTGATCAGAGCAGCCAGTCCTGCATGTCTCAGATTTTCTTGGCCGCAGTAGTCGCGAATCAGATCTTCGGCTTCCCATACAGAATCAGCATTCGAGTAGTTGAGAACATCTCGGTAGCCACAGGAGAGATCATTGCCGTCTCTCATGAATCTGTAATAACGATCTGGTCGTTTGTCATTTCCTCCTTCTGGAATGGCGAAGTACTTAGGGTCTACCATCAGGCCAATTTCAAAAGCCTGCCCCTCTGTGAATCCGGGATCTTCCTCCCACTTCAGACGGATATGAACGAATCCATTCCCGCTATTATCGAGAGGATGAACAACTTGTACTTCAGCGATGCTCGGAAGCGAGTACGCTTGAAGTTGTGAAGAACTCAGACATATCAAGAGAATCAGAAGTGCCCTTTTTTTCATCTTTTTTACCTCACCAGTTCGAGTGGAGTTTCAGGAAGAACAGTGATCGGAGGGAATAAGTCACCACTTCCGGGTGAGATAAATCTCACTGAAGGGAGTTCATCCCAGAGTTGAAGAAGTCGTCCAGGAGTAGTAGCTATTTCTATCGCATAGAACTCTACATCCCCCTGTTGAAGTTTCGGATATGCCTCTTCATAGTAGAACTCTGAGTCCTCCATAGACATCTTGTAATTCTCAGCTTCCCTGGAATAGGCTTTTTGCAAGGAATCAGAAAAGGATGAACTTGAGGTAGTGGGGCTGCCATAAAGAGGAAGGCAGCTCGAAACCTTGATTCCCGCAGCTCTAAAGCAGGCTCCAGTCACCATCTCCGGTGGATCCAGTTCCTTCAGAATCGGATAGAGCGTGTCCACGTGAACCCACTCGCTAAAATTGATACCTCCGTTGAAAGTCTCGTCAGGTCTCTCTTTGGCGAACTTCTCCAGAATTTTCCTGGATCGTTCGTCCAGAGGCAGGCTGTAGATGTCCTCTTCAGGTGTGACAGTAGTTACGGCATCGGTTGATCCTGTGTCACTGCCACTTTCCAGGATTTCCGGAACATCGTTTCCGCCCATTGCGGACGACTTGCACCCTGCGAGGGATGCGAGAGTGACGAGAGCGATGATGAGAATGAAATGCTTTTTCATGCACGCAGAGATTAGCACACCCTTCACCTTCCTCGCAAGGTTGCCATTAGCAGTCTTGACCGTGTTTTGGTTCGTGTTCATGACATGTCCTCCGTATGTTTTGTATCTGGATTTTTTCACCATTGATGTTAAGGATCAGCCGTTTTCCTCCTTCAGAACTTGTTGAAGCAGAAAGCGGCAAAGAATCTCTATTGGACTTAAAATCCTAAACCCACATTCCCAAAAAACCAAGAAGATCTAGATACTTCATTCCCAATACATCAAAATTGTAACCAAAATGTCACTTCCTTAGCCCAAATTCATTCCTTTAAAATCAAAGTCCGCTATGATAATATTCCCTCGGGTAAAAATCACTTTATGTCCGATCTGAAATCAAAACTAAAAAGCCAGGATGGATTCATAGCCGTAATCGCTTTGGGAATTTTTGCCTTGCTGACTTTATTCGGAATCATGGTCCAAACCGTGACAATCGACACAATCGAAAGCGTCAAAAATACGAACCGCTACTACGAAGCCCGCGACATGGCCGATTCGGTTATGGAATATTTGCAATTTGAAGCAAACAATCACGAACCCGGATTTAATATGGAAGCAGATTGTGTTTATGGTGAATTTGTTGAAGACGGCGGAAACAACAATCTACTTTGTTCAGAATTTGAAAAACACCTCAACATCCAGGATAAAAATATTTCAATATCAACTAAAATAAAAGGACGTCCCCTGGAAAACCAGAAATTTAAGGCCGAATGCAGTGAACTTGGTTATGACGATGGTTGTTACGTGGTACCATTTCCGGGAACCGGCAGCGCCGGTAGCAGATGCGATCTTTATGAACCTGTTTTTGACAGCGATACTGAAGTAATGATCAATCACAGCGGCCAACAGGCCGACCCCAACTGCATCGAGGGGGAAGATTGTCTTTCTCAAATAGATTATGCCTGCAACTGGAATAAGCTCACTTTTGGCTCCAGTATTACGGACCGCGCCGCAATACCTTTATATTATGAAAACTCCGAAGGAGAACTTATAAGTCCATTTCATGAAAGCAATGAAATAAACGGAAACGACCTGGCGCAAAACTTTGATCTTCGTGTCCGCACGCCCTGCCTTCCCTGCGTCTACGATTCTCAGAACCATGAACCGGGAGTCAACAGAGTATGTGAAAAAGGACAGGATCCCACAATCTGTGTTGACTATGATCCACCTGAAGACTCCGAACGGTCTTTCCTTAAAGTTTCCGGCATCGAAGACGACGACGTAGTAGTCCAATGGCAGCTAACCGGCCTCTGCGAAAACGAAGAAGGAAACGATGAGGAGTGTGGGATGATACAATTTGTGGACTATGTATTATCTCCTCCACAAATATCAGATAATTTTTCAGCGATCAGTGAGGGAAGAATTAACAATGACTTGTCCAATAGCCTTGCTCATCCTAGCACAGATTCGCAGCACCGATTATTATATGAGGGGAGTCAGTTGAAAGGTATAGATACAAATTCTTATAATGAAGAATATATTAAGTTCTTTAATTTTGGTAAATTGGATAAGATAAAACAACCACTATTAACTCTCTTTCTCAGCGGAAAACTAATTTCACAACAAGATAGAAACATCCCTTACCTTGAATATCAATTAATAAGCGACAAACCAATTGGAAATACAAGTACGGAATTGGACATATTGGTAAACGTGGAAGGAAATATTTTTGAAAAGACGCTTTATCAGGATGAAAGCAAGCCGCTGATTGACTTCGCGGTACAAAACTAGTTGACAATTCGTAAAAAATATGTATAATTTTACAGCTAATTATCCTATAACCTTAAATTAAATGGATAAAAATAATTTAACTCCGGACCAACAAGATCAC
>WJKQ01000055.1 GCA_014728975.1 Candidatus Peregrinibacteria bacterium
AGTGAATATTTACAACGATAAAGTTTCCATAATCTCTTTTAAAGACGAACTTATAGGGATGATTATTGAAAGTATAGAAATTGCAAACAGTCAGAGGGCAATATTTAATATATGCTGGCATTTTGCTGAAATAGCAGAAAACCTGGATATAAAAACAAAAATGCTTGAACCCCTTGCCGGAAAGGAACTCGAAAAAGTAATACAAAAAATCACCGGTCCGATCAAGGATAAAGGAGAGAGACGAACAAAAAACCTTTCACTTTTTTAGCTCTCAAGAGCACTCGCGGCTTGTATACATAATCCTTCCTTAAACTGTGGTGCAATAATCTGCAAACCTATGGGCAAACCATCGCTGTTTAACCCTACAGGGCACGATAAAGCAGGAAGGCCCGCCGCACTGGCTGGAATAGTTAATGCATCCGCCATATACATGGATAAAGGATCATCCACAAGCTCGCCTATCTTAAATGCCGGAATTGGAGAAACAGGACCCATAATAACATCAACCTTTTCAAATGCTTTTTCAAAATCTTTGACAATCAGAGTCCTAACTTTTTGGGCTTTTTTATAATAAGCATCATAATAGCCGGCCGATAAAACATACGTTCCCATCATAATTCTTCTTTTGATTTCCTCGCCAAATCCTTCTCCTCTTGCCTGAAAATAATAATCAATAAGATTTTTGGAATCTTTTTCAGGTTTTTTACCGTAACGAATACCGTCAAACCGTTCAAGATTAGCGGAAAGCTCCGCGGGCATGGTAATATAATACACGGCAACCGCATATTTTGTCATCGGAAGAGAAATTTTTTCGACTTTAGCCCCCATTCCTTCAAGTCTCTTGACCGCGTATTTAACTGTCTCAGATACTTCTTTATCTATTCCTCTATCAAAATACTCTTTTGGCAAACCTATTTTTAAATTCTTCACATCTTTATTTAAAAATTCACTGTAATCAGGAACTTCCACACCAGGAGTTGTTGAATCATAATAATCATCCCCGGAAACAGCATCAAGAATATACGCAATATCCTCGGCCGACCTCCCAAACGGACTAATCGTATCCCAGGAAGAAGCCATTGCCGTAACACCGGACCTACTGACACGCCCGTAAGTAACTTTCATTCCATATACACCGCAAAACGAAGCAGGCTGTCGTACAGATCCACCGGTGTCGGTCCCGAAAGAATAAATACACATTGAAGAAGCAAGTGCGGCAGCGCTGCCTCCCGATGACCCTCCGGCCACTCTGGAAACATCAAAAGGATTCTTGGTCGTTCCAAAATATGAATGTTCCGTACTTCCACCGCATGCATATTCATCCATATTTGTCTTGCCAACCATAACCATCTCGTTGCCCTTCAGCATTTTTACCACAGAAGCATCATATGGAGGAACAAAGTCCCTTAAAATCGGAGAACAGCAGGTAGACTTTATACCTTTCGTATTAAAATTATCTTTAAGCGCGACAGGAATTCCTCCCAAAACAGAAACCTCTTCTCCCCTGGAAAGTTTTTTATCGAAATCTTCGGCGCTTTCCAGAGCACCTTCATTATCAACAGTTACAAAAGCGTTAATTTCAAAATCTTTTTCTTTTATCGCGCTTAAACAAGCCTCAGTGAGCTCCCGACTTGAGAATTTTTTTTCTTTGAACCCTTCGCTTATTTCCCTGATTGTAAGTTCATTTAATCGCATGTTTTACACGAATCTGATTACTGTCCACAGGAAGTTCGGTACATTCAAGAAGCTCATCCCTTTTACATTTTGACGGATTAACTATATCCTTTTCCATAATGTTTTTAAGACCCGTTACCTGGTGCGTTTCCTTAACATTTTTTGTATCAACCTCATTTAATATTTTCATATAACCAATAACCTTGGACAACTGTTCCGAAAATTTATTAACTTCCTCATCACTAAGTGCTATTCTTGCTAATTTAGCAACATACCTGACCTGATCATCACTTATCATAAGAATCCTTTTAAAATCGCACCAAGTCTACAAAATGTATATACAAAAAGCAAGCCGCGGAACCGTATTTGCTTATACTTGTAAAAGCATGTCCTTAAAACTATAATCAAAAAGCTATGGAAAAAACAATTATTAACATAAAAAAAGTTTCGCTAATATTTTTCATACTTACCGGACTGCTTCATTTGGGATCCAGTATTCTCATTGCGAACGAACTGTTTTTAAAACAATCGCAAATCATAAACAAGACGATGGATATCCCACTGGTTCTTACGGGATTAATATATGGTTTCTCTTCACTAAGACTCTCATTAACCGACCCCGGGAAAAAACATAAAGCCCTGGACATTTCCCTGGCGTCGATAATAATATTAGTACTCATCGGATTAATTGTAGTAAATTTAGCCATACCAAATCTTAAATAATGAAGAAAATCACAAAAAAGACATTAGTAATGGTGTTCGGAACATTTGACTACCTGCACGCTGGACATGAAAACCTTTTTACTCAGGCCGGAAAATTTGGAACTGAAATAATAGCTGTAATCGCGCGTGATAAAACTGTAAAAACCATAAAAGGAAAATTCCCCGATCACGACGAAAAAGAAAGAGTTAAAAATCTGGAAGAAACCGGATGGGCGAACAAAGTAATCCTCGGAAACAATAAAGACAAAATGAAAGTAATTAAAATATACAGACCCGACATAATAACCCTGGGCTATGATCAATTCGCCTTCACATACGGCCTGGAAAAACTAATAATCGACCTTAACCTGAACACAAAAATAATCAGGCTAAAACCTTACAGACCCGACATGTATAAATCATCTTTACTAAAAAAAGAAACACCAAAAGAAAAACTTCCCTCAAATCAAATTTCTGTTGTATAATTCACCAAAAAGCAAAAGATCACAATGAAAAATGTACCATCAAAAATTAATCTGCTGGAAAAAGGTTTTTATCTGAGTCTCAGAAACATTTGGAGAAATAAATTTTTATCACTTGCAACGGTTTTTGTAATTGGAATAATTATTTTTATTTTTAATATAATTCTGGCTGTTAATTTTATAACAAAAGATGCTCTTAGTGATTTAAGCAAAAAAATCGATATAGTATTATATCTGAAAGAAAGCACCACTTTTGCGGACGCCGAAAATCTTACAAATGAATTGGAGCAAATCGAAGGAGTCGAGCAAGTCTCATACACTTCAAAAGAGGAAGCACTAAATCAAATCAAGTCCACACATCCGGACATAACGCTGGCATTCGAAAAATACAATCTCGGTAATCCCCTCCCGGCAAGCATAAGCATAACAACAACACACCCAAAATATCACAAAACCATTGCAGAATACCTTTCTCAGGACAAATATCAGGTATACCTTTCCAATATAATTACGGGCGAAGATTCCACCAGCTCCAGCATAATAACAAGTGTTTCAAAAAACCTGCTCGAAGTAAATAATTTTACACAGCAAATAATTTTCTGGCTGATTATTACCTTTATAATCGGGGGAACGCTAATAATATTAAACGCTCTTCAAATAACTATATTTAACCGAAGACAGGAAATTACAGTTATGAAACTTGTAGGCGCGTCACACTGGTTTATCAGATTCCCTTTTATAATTGAAAGTATTCTCTACGGAATTCTTGCCGTTATAATAAGCTTTATCATGATACTGATCCTTTCAAAAAATATTCAGATCTCAGAAACAAGTCTCTGGAGCTACTATACCGATATTCAGTTTTATAAGATCTTTCTTATGGAATTAATAATCACGATAGTACTCAGTATCGCCAGCTCAATGCTTGCAGTTCATGAATATCTTCAGAAAAAGATTATTGAAGACTAAAAATGAAAACAGCCACTACCAGATGTATCATACTTGGACATAAAGATTTCGGCGAATCCGATAAAATAATTTATCTCTACAGTGAAGAACTTGGAAAAATTAGAGCAATCGCAAAAGGAGCCAGAAAAATAACAAGCAGATTTACCGGACACCTGGAAACATTAAATATCTGCACGGCTTCACTCTATTTCGGACCCAAAAATATAATTTTAAGGGAAATATCAACGGAAAAAAATTTCTTCAAATTACGAAAAAGCTTAAAAACAATTTCAAACTCACTCCAAATAGCGGAAATAACAAACCACATGCTTTTTGAAAACAAAACACTTGATAAATTGATAGAACTCCTTGAAAACACAATAAACCACATACAAACTTCACGGAAAAAAAGTCTTATAAAAACCGCCTATTTAATAAAACTATCAGATAAAGCAGGAATGATTCCCGATTTTAAACAAACCAAAATTCCTACCGGCCTTAAATATTCAAAATTTTTTAACTTCATAAAAAACAAACCTTACAAAGAAATTGAAAAAATCTCCCTAACAAAAAGAGAAACAAAAAACATTAAAAAAATAACGAATGAGTTACTTCAGGATTTCTGATTTAAATTTTTCATCCCTTACGACTTTCAATACACCTTTAATATTTTCTATTTTATCAATAAGACGATCAAACTGATCAAGTTCGTTAAGTTCAATAAGGTAATGCTCCTCGGATATTCCGCTTTTCTGCTCAATCACCGCAACATCTTTAATGCTGACCCCAAAATTGGAAATAATTGAAGTAACGTCTCTCATCAAACCAACTCTTCCGACAGCGGAGACTTTAATACCAACAAGAAATCGTGGACCCTTCAGTCTTGTCTTTTCCTTCCAGTCAGCGAAGACAATCCTTTCTGTTTCAAGATGTTCCAACAAAGGACAATTTGAACTGTGAATTGTGACCCTATTGCCCCTGGTAATATACCCCAAAATGCTTGTCCCTTTTGTCGGTTTACAACAAGAAGCGATCTTTATCGGTAAACCGCTTTCGCCGCCGATAAGGATTTTATCTTTCAAAGTATCGTGTTTCCTCTCATGCTTGTTATCAACAATTTTATCAATAACAGTATCTTTGTAAGGAAATATTTTTCTGATAACATCACTGGCAAGTTTAGCCCCCTTTCCCACCTCGCTTACAAGGCTTTCTCTCTGTGATAACGTAAGTTTTTCACCAAGATATTCCTTAAATATCGAATAATTCTGATCCAGAGGAGATTTGCCAATCCTGGCCAATTGATTATTTAATAAACGTCTTCCCTCACGAATATTATTTTCTCTATTTAACGAGCCGAACCATGATTTAATTTTATTTCTGGCAAAACTTGTTTTTACCAAAGAAAGCCACTGTAATTTTGGCGTTGAATCATTCCTTGTAACCGCCTCCACAACATCACCATTCTTTAGTTCATAATCAAGAGGAACAATATTCCCGTTCACCTTGGCCATAACACATTTATTTCCGATATCAGTATGAACCGAATAAGCAAAATCCAAAGGAACTGCCCCACGAGGAAGATCTTTAACATCTCCTCTCGGTGTTAAAACAAAAATCCTGTCCTTAAATACATCAACCGCAGCCTCTTTTATACCTTCACGATCTATATCAAAATCACTACGCAGTCTTCCAAGGCCACGTATCCATTCCGATTGAGATTGAATATTTTGAGACCTTAAGTTTGAATCCGAATACAGCCAATGCGAAGCTACACCATATTCCGCTTCTTTATGCATTTCCGCGTCCCTGATCTGAATTTCAACCGGCTGATCCCGATCTTTCGGAGCAATTCCCAAAACCACAGTATGCAGACTTCTGTACCCATTTGTTTTGGGAACCGCCAAATAATCTTTAAACCTTCTTGAAACAGGTTTCCATTCACTATGAACCAAACCTAAAACTCCATATAAATGATCGACCATATATTCTCCATCTTCATTTGTTTTTACGGGCAAAATAATCCGAATTGCAAAAATATCGAAAAGGTCATCAACGGAAGTCAGACCTTTCCTTTTCAATTTATTGTAAATACTGTAAACACTTTTTATCCTTCCTGAAATATCAGCGTCAAAACCTCTGGATTTCAGAAATCTATCTAACTGCTTTTTTATATAGGCAATGGAAATATCGCAACTCTTTCTAAGTTTATTCAGCTGCAGTGATATTTCATCATATTCCTCAGGATTTGAATATTTAAAAGCCAAATCCTCAAGTCTGACCTTCATCCTATAAATCCCCAGCCTTGCCGCCACAGGAACATACAGATCCAGTGTCTCCTTTGAAAAAGAAGTTTTTTGTTCTTCATCAATAAATAATTTTTCAAGATTCTGCATCATATAAAGCCTGCAGGACAAACTTACAAATACGACTCTCAAATCTTTAACCATTGCAAGAAACATTTTTCTCAAAATTTCAAGCTGTGTAGATTCGTCTCTTTCAGAATAATTCAAAATTTCCAGCTTCTTGACTCCTGAAAGAATACTGTAAACCCCCTGCCCGAACTGCTTTCTTAGTTCCTTCGACGACAATACTCCATCCGAAATATAAGCCTTGTGTAAAAGAACGGATAAAATAGTATCCTGATCGGGATTTAATGGAATAACAACATCTAAAAGCTCCGACGGCGATGGATCATCCCCGCATACATCAAGCGCACGCTGAACCTTATCTAAATCGATATTTTTTTGATATGATCGCAATTTTTGCAAAATCTCCGCAGACATATTAATATTCACTATTGGAACTTGAATTATAGAATCAAAACCTTCAAAAAGCAAATCAAAAAGCAAGTATTAGTCCCCTTCAACTGGAATAATAGCCTCAATATCAGACGCGGGAATATCAAAAACACGTATACCCTTTATAACAGCTTCTTTGTTGGACAGGATATCTTCATATCTTGGTCTGAGAGCATTTATGGAACTCGTAAACATTCCCTTCAAAATATCATAAGCGTTGTAATAAGCCTTTATCCTTGCAGCTTTCTGAGAAAAAATTATGAAAGATTCCAAAGAATCATAAGCATTTTTTCCATAAAACTCCTGGGAATAGGAGAAAAAATCCTCTTCGTATAAGTCACGTTCCTCAACAACCTGCTCATATTCAGAGTCAAATGCTTCCATAGCCTGGTCAATTTCTTCATAAGCAGACTCGCCTTTCTCAATCAATTTCAACATTTCACTCAAGTGAACGTTAAGAGCCTTTCTCCTATCGACAGACATATCCAAAAGAGCATAAATATCAGTATTATAAATATTCTCCATTCTTCTCAGAATGTCATTATAATAAATAATCCTGGACTCGTAATATCCGGTAACTCCTCCAATAATATAAGCTGTATCAACACCAACAAATTCTCCGATTTCACCAATAGGAACCGCATCAATCGGAGTAAACCCATCTTTTGTATATTCAAGCCCCAAAATATAAGAAGAAACAATTTCATATGAATCTGAATCACCTTCCGATTCCACTGCCTCTTCTTCCTCAGATACTTCATAAACAGGCTCCTCTTCACCGATAAAGGAAAAAATAAAATAAAGCGCCAAAATAAGCCCTACCAAAATAAAAAAGAAATATACAATACGTTTTTTTGTAATTCCTGCCTGCTCAAGAACATCCCAAAAATCTTCTTTTGATTCATCCGTTTCCGCGCCTTCCGGCGAAACAGAAGTTTCCGCGGGTTCAACATGCCCTCCGACAGGTTTTCCCTTGACCTCTACAACTTCAGGTACTTCAGTTTTTTCTTCTTTTTCATCCTCTTTTTTAACTTCTACAACTTTTCCCGGCACTGCATCGGTCTCTTCAGCTTTCTTCACAGACTCTTCTTCTCTTTTTCCTTCTCTTTCCTTACTTTTTTCTTCTTTTTTTTGCTTTTTTTCCACTTCCTCTCCTTTTTTATCTTTTTCCTCCTTTTCCGTATGCGTTTTTAAAGGTGATTCAAAAGGATTTATGGGTTCGACAGATTTTTCACCCGATTTATCCGATTTTTTCTCAGGTTCTTCATCAAATATTTTAACATCCTTAAAAGGATCACTTCCCTTTTCAGAAGACGATTTCTCTTTTTTTGAATGACCTTTTTCATCTTTCGCAGAAGGAAAGTCACGATCCTTAAATTTTTTTACTTTTTCCTTCAGGTCCTCTCTTTCATCTTTTGCCCGTTTTTGGGAAATATCCTTTCTTAAATGCCCTCTTTTTTCAGTTTTCTCCTTTTGAGCTTCTCTTTTCATTTTTTCCGCTTTTCCTTCACCTCTTTCTTTTTGCTCAACAGGCTTCTTTTTTTCCGGTTTTTCTTTATCGTCCGCCATTTATATTAATTTATAACTGTTTATTAATTATATCAAAAAATTAGCCTTTTATAAAGCGAGAGTCGCTTCAAAAAGCCAATTCTTAATAATAAAATTAAAATAAAAGCCTGTATACCCGGCCCACCAAAATCCTTCCCAAAATACTCTTTAAAACAAAATATCCAAGAAAAGTAATAACAAGAACAAAGACAGCGTCATACTGGCTTAGCAAATGATAAATAATCAGCATTTTATATATAACGGCAAAAATCCAGATTATGGCTATAATTGAAATAAAATTGAAGAGTCCCAAAGCATCCATCAAACCGAATGCTGACAATATAAAAGGAATAATTGTTATCCAAAGAATAATCGATGAATACCCCACGGTTCTGAAAAATCCAACATGCTTACCTTTTCCACCAAATGACCTCTGGGCAATCAGACTCGCCAAAAACAAAACACCGGCCAATGAGAGTGCGGGAATAAAAATCGGCCACAATAAGAATCTTGAAAAAATCACTCCAAAACCCGAAGGAAAACTAAAAGACATTAATATTAAATTTACCAAAGGAGGAACCAATAAAAAAATTACAGCCCATATAGTTGCATATTTTTTCTTTGAAACCTGAAGCATTTTATCTTTATTCAGCTTCAGAATGTCTACCGCGTCCTGTAATTGCAAAAAGGTTTTACTCATGAAAATAAGCCGTTGGCTGAAAAGACCGTGGCAAAAATAAGAGAAACAACAGTCATAAGCTTAATCAAAATATTTATACTTGGACCGGAAGCGTCTTTAAAAGGATCTCCTACCGTATCACCCACAACTGACGCTTTATGTGTATCCGATCCTTTACCTCCAAATTGTCCGCTCTCAATATACTTTTTTGCGTTATCCCAAGCTCCACCAGAATTTGCCATTGAAACAGCCAGCATAACTCCTGAAACAAGAGCACCGGCCAAAAGTCCTCCGAGCGCGATGGATCCCAAAAAAAAGCCAACCAAAACAGGAACAAAAACCGCTATCAAACCGGGAATAATCATTTCTCGAATCGCCGCTCTTGTTGAAATATCAACACACCTCTCACTATCGCCTTTTACCTTTCCTTCCATAAGCCCCTCAATATCTCTAAACTGTCTCCTGACCTCTTCTATCATATCAAAAGCAGCACGTCCAACAGCAGACATAGTCATTGCGGAAAAAATAAAAGGCAGCATCGCGCCGATAAACAATCCCACAATTACTGTCGGAGTTTTTATATCAATAACAGAAAGCCCCGCAGCTTCGCAATATGCAGCAAAAAGAGCCAAAGCTGTCAAAGCCGCGGATCCTATTGCAAATCCTTTACCGATAGCAGCCGTAGTATTTCCGGCTGAATCAAGCGCGTCTGTCCTTTTTCTGATATCCGCACCCAAACCTGACATCTCGGCAATACCTCCTGCGTTATCCGCAACAGGACCATACGCGTCAATCGCCAATGAAACACCCAATGTAGAAAGCATTCCCACGGCACTGATTGAAATACCATAAAGACCGGCAAAATGATAAGCGACAAAAATCGCTACACAAATAAAAATTACCGGAAGAGCAGTTGATTTATAACCAAGCGCAAGCCCCTGAATAATATTTGTAGCAGCACCTGTCTGAGAAGCGTCAGCCAGCTTTTTCACAGGCATATAATCATCCGATGTAAAATATTCGGTTATAAGCCCGATTATTATTCCAACGATCAATCCGGAAACCATTGCAATAAATATTCCGGACCATTCTTCGGCAATAAAATAACGTATCAAGAAAAATGAAACAACAACCATTAACAACGATGCCAGCCAAAGACCATTCTTCAGAGCTCTATGAATTTTCCCCTTTCTCCCCACTCTAACTACCAAAGTCCCTATAATGGAAACCAAAACACCTACTCCGGCAAGCATCATAGGTAAATAAACTCCATTTATACCAAAAGCGACAAACCCGAGTATCATAGCGGAAACAATACTGCCGACATAAGATTCAAAAAGATCCGCTCCCATACCCGCAACATCACCCACATTATCTCCCACATTGTCAGCGATTACAGCAGGATTTCTAGGATCATCCTCAGGAATCCCGGCTTCTACCTTACCAACAAGATCGGCTCCGACATCTGCAGCTTTTGTATAAATACCTCCTCCTACACGAGCAAAAAGCGCGATTGAAGACGCACCCAAACCAAACCCAACAATAACGTTTAAAACCACATTCATATCGATATTAAGGAGATTGGAATAAATAAAGAAAAGCAGAGAGAGACCAAGAAGACCGAGACCCACTACGCTTAATCCCATAACAGCACCGGACCTGAAAGCAATTACAAGCGCTTCAGAAAGTCCTCTCTTAGCCGCGTTTGCAGTTCTAACATTTGCTCTTGTAGCAATTTTCATACCAAAATAACCCGCCAAAACACTGCTTAAAGCTCCATAAATAAAAGAAATCGCAGTAAAAACACCTTCATTTACAGTCGGAGTGTCCGGATTATCAAGAAATATAAATAAAATCAAACCAAGAATAATCACAAAAACCGAAATAACACGATATTCGCGCTTTAAAAAAGCCATAGCCCCCCTATATATAGACCCCGCGATATCCTGCATTTTTTCGTCACCGGGAGATTTCTTTTTAATAATCATGGAAAAAGCTAGAGCTACTACCAAAGATAAAACAGCAATACCAATAAGCAAAAGTGGATAAGTCATATTTAAAAATTATTAAATAAAAACAATTTTTTTAGGAACGAGCAAATATTAAAAGAAAAAACGCAAAAATCAAATCCTTTTTTATAAGTCTTCTGAAAACAAAGCAACAACATCGTCATGAAATGATTTTACTGTTTTAAAATTTTTATTTTCAGTCACTCCCCTAAAACTATACTTTTCGACAGAACTGCCTTCTTTTTCCAAAATAACATCAAAACCGCCCGCGCCGACAATATCTTCTTCTTTTAAATCATCAAATTTACCACTTTCAAAAAGATTTACAATTTTCTCAAACCTATCAAAATAATTTCCTCCTATAATCCCCTCGGTATCAACATCAATGGATTCGGTTTCTTCTGTTCTAAAAGGATAAACAACGCTGTAACTTACTTCCAGCGTCCTCAGTTCATAGTCCGGTACGAAAATAAGACTCGATTCATAATAATATGGAGGTGAAACCGCCCCGTTATCAGTAAAATAATTCAAAGAAGAAATTTTATTACCTCCATTGGTACAACCGAAAAATATTAAAGAAAGGGATATAAAACTTAAAAATAGTTTTTTCCCCATAAATAAAAGTTAATTTTATTTTTCTTTTCTCTTTCCTTCCTCTTTTTCCGCAGATTCGGAAGCTCCACCTTCCCCCTCTTTTTCTTCTTCGCCCTCTCTCGCACCTTCTTCCCCTTCTACAGCCTCTCCTTCAGCACCCTCAACAACTTCTTCCGCTACTTCTTCCTCCTCCTCTTCCTTAGGTGCTACAACCGTTGCAACAACATCTTCAGGATCGTTAAGAACTGCGATTGTATCAGGCACAACCAAATCTTTAATTCTAATATAACTATTGTAATCAACCAAAGAGTCAATATTTACTTCAATATTGTGAATCAAATCTTTCGGAAGACATTTAACGTCAATCTCATTAATATTCGTCATTAAAATACCTCCCAATTCTTTAACCGCCGGAGCCGTACCGGTAAATTTTAGAGGAATTCTTGTTTGAAGTTTCTCCCCCATCCTTACATTAATAACGTCAACATGGGAAATAAAATCAGTAACAGGATCACGTTCCACTTCCTGGACAAGCACATTCAGGTTTTCTTTTCCATCCACCATAAAATTAATTATAGTATTACTACCCGTAGCAAGATATACCTTTCTAAAACCTTGATAATCCGCCTGCAAAGATTTATTTTCAACACCTTTCCCATAATATTCTATGGGAATAAGTTTTTGCCTGCGAAGCCTACTAGCTCTGACATTGGGATCTCTTGTTTTTACTTCCAAAGTTACTGTATCCATTTTTTTATGAATGAATATTTTGCGCATGTTAGTCTAGCCGAAATAAAAAACCTACGCAATAGAATTTTGCATAAATTCAAAATATGGTAAAATCACGTTTGAATTCTTAAACATACAACTATGTTCGACAAAACAAAAGATCTGTACAAACTGCAAAAACAGGCACGACAGATAAAAAAACAACTAAAAAACACGCACATTGAAGCGGAAGATGGAGGTGTAGTGGTCACCCTGAACGGAGAACAGGAAGTTATAAGCATAAAAATTAGTGATAAAGCGATGCAGGACAAAAAGAAACTGGAAAACAGCATTGAAAAAAGTTTTAACAAAGCAGTTAAAAAATCCCAACAAATAGGTGCTGAATTAATGAAAGACGTAATGCCCGAAACCGGAGGACTCCCCGGAATGGGAGGATAAAATAAACTCAATCCAATGCACAAAACCAAAAATAAATCCATAGTCCTTTTATTATTGTCAATTTTTTGTGGAATCCTTGTTTTCGGATATTTCCGATACAATTCCTACATACAAAATCCGATAGATCCATCGGATAACACGGACATTTCCTTTCAGATCGAAAAAGGACAGACAGCAAAAGAAATTGCTGATAAATTAGAAGAAAAAGAATTAATAAAAAATCCGCTGTCTTTTTATATATATGTAAGAATTCACAATTTGGGAAAAGATATAATATCCGGAAGATTCTTATTAAATAAAACAATGAATACACCGGAAATAATAAAAACAATAAGTGACCCCAAAAAAGCCGAAGCAATCCTGACAATTCAGGAAGGGCTTACAATTAATGATATTGAACAAAAACTTATAAAGCTCAACCTCGCGGAAAAAGGCAAAGTTATCAACGAGGTTAAAAATTTCGTCGGCTGGGAATATTATGATTTTCTCGACCAAAAAACTTTAAAAAATCTTGAACTGCCTCTCGAAGGATATCTCTA
>WJKQ01000001.1 GCA_014728975.1 Candidatus Peregrinibacteria bacterium
AGGATCTTTATTTGGTTCGTATTCTGACAACAGGATCCCGTTTAATATTATTTTTTTCGCCAGTTTTAAATTTTGTTTTGGATAAATATTGTCAAGTCCGCTGCCGAGCACCGCGATTGTCGGAATATTATTTTCCAGTGCGGCTTTATGCGCAATCGTATCAATCCCTTTTGCAAGTCCTGAAACAATTGCAATATCAAGAACGGAAAGTTCTTCAATTATTTTATTTGTTATATATTCACCGTATTCCGAAAGTTTTCTTGTGCCCACTACCGCTATACAGGTTTTGTTTAACGTTTTTAATTTTCCTTTGTAAAAAAGCTGATTTGGCGGTTTATAGATTTCTTTAAGAAGCAGTGGAAAAGAATTTATAGTTATAATATTTTCTTTCATATTTTGTGATTGAAGTTTATTTTTTTATACCAAACAGATTTAAAATTTTCTTAAATTTTTTCTAAAAAATTTTTTTTGGAATATTTGGAATTTCTCCCGGGGTAAAAATTTGAAAAACTTTCGAAAATTGTAGGAAAAAATGGGCTTACTCTTTACTTTTATTTGACATAGTATTAGTTTTTTCCCGTGAAAACCAAAAATTGCTCAGACTGCGGCAGTTCTTTTTCCATTCCAGATGAAGATTTGGCTCTTTATGAGAAATTTGGAATTGAACCTTTAAATCTTTGTTTCAAATGTGATCAGAAAAGCCGGCTTTGTTTTCGGAATGAGAGAAATCTTTATTTGAGAAAATGTGACGCGACGGGTGAAAAAATTGTTTCGATTTATTCAGAAGATAAACTATTTAAAGTTTATAAAAGTGATTATTGGTATGGTGATAGATGGGACGGACTTGATTACGGGCGAAATTTTGATTTTAATCGTCCGTTTTTTGAGCAGTTCAAAGAATTGCAGGTTGAGGTTCCGCGTCTGGCAGTCTCTGTAATTAACTGTCAAAATAGTGATTACTGCAATACCTGTTATGGAAATAAAAATTGTTATTTGATTTTTGGCGGGGATAATAATGAGGATTGTCTTTATGGAACGCTTTGTATGCAGAATATAAAATCTCTGGACCTCGATTTCAGCAATAATAACGAATTATGTTATATGCTTGGAGATACTTTGGGGTGTTACGGCTGTCGATTTACTTTTGACAGCAAGAATTGTAAAAACTGCTATTTTGTAAGCGACTGTATTGGATGTAATGAATGTATTCTTTGTACGAATCTGGTTAATCAATCCTACAATATTCTCAATAAAAAATATTCGAAGGATGAATATTTTGAGAAAAAGGATGGGCTTATAAACGGCAGTTTCATTCAACAGGAAAAAAATTTTGAAGAATTTCGAAAACTACGTGAGAAACGGATTGTCAAGTATTCACACATATTGAATTCAGTAAATTGCAGTGGAGATTATATTAAAAATTCAAAAAACTGCAGAAATTGTTTTGTTATCAGTGAATGTGAGGATCTTACAAATATAATTTTTGCCGATAAATGCAGGGATTGCTTTAACTGCAGTATTTTAGGTGTAGGAACGGAATTTTCGTACGGACTTATATCGACTTACGGTACTTATAAAAGTAAATTTTCTTTTTTTACGATAGATTCTTCTAATATTGAATACAGTGATTTTAATATCGGGTGCCATAATTTATTTGGTTGTGTAGGGCTGAAGAATAAGGATTATTGTATTTTGAATAAAAAATACAGTAAGGAGGAATTTAAAAATTTGAGGAAAAACATTGTTGAACATATGAAGCGTACAGGTGAATGGGGTCAGTTTTTGCCAAAAGACGCTTCTCCTTTTGGGTATAACGAATCTACAGCCCATGATTATTATCCTCTTTCAAAAGAACAGGCGATAAAAGAAGGTTTTAAATGGAAGGATGAAGATATGAGAGATTATAAACCTCAAAGTTATGAGGTGCCGGATAATATTAAAGATATTTCTGAGGAAATTTGTTCCGAGACTCTGGCGTGTGAAGATTGTGGGAAAAATTTTAAAATACTTGATACCGAACTGAGATTTTATACGCGGATGAAAATTCCAATTCCCCGAAAATGTTCAGATTGCAGGCATAAAGAAAGAATGAATTTGAGAAATCCAAAAAAACTTTGGAAGAGAAAGTGTGAAAAGTGCGGAATTGATGTCCTTTCAAGTTATGCTCCGGAAAGACCTGAAACTGTATACTGTGAGAAGTGCTATCTGGAAACTGTGGTATGAGCGGAATATCCTCCGGGTGAAAAAATTAATACTTTTATTTTGAAATGGAACGACCATTTATGAATAAATCCCCTTTTACTTTTGACAATTTTTTTATAGCTTCTTTATTGGCTTTGCCATATATTTCCAACCCTTCTCCTCCAAAACTTGCTAATTCTCTTGCCGATGCCGGACTTAGATCTCCTTCAATTACTAAATATCCAACCTTAAAACTTGACAATATTTGAGCTTTTTCAGGATTTAGGTTATCTACTTTTATACGCAATTTTAAACCTTTAAAATTAGAGAGAACCTTTAAAGTTTTGTTATCTACATTTTCCAAATTGGAAAGATCGATTTTGTCTTCTTTGCCTTCTGCGTTTGAAATTAAATCTTTGGCTGATTTTTCATCAAGATACGTGATGTCGGAACCTCTGGTATCGGATTCGGTTTTTTCATCAGATTCTTTCTCTGTTTTTTCTTTTTTTGATTGTGGAACTAAATAAGCGGTAATCGAATTATCATCTAATTCAAAGATCTTTTCCGGATCCGCGTCATCAACTTCTACTTCACTTACTTCTACAACATCAGAAGATTTGGGAAATTTAAAAATTGAATCACTTTTAGTTGATTTAACTTTATAACCTTCATTTGAGGGACTTGGTGGATTATCGGTCTTATTTCCGGATTTTCTGCTTTTTTCCGGGTTATAATCTTCATATTCTTCCACGCCTTCCTCTGCCATGTAGGATTTTTCAAATACATCACCTTCAAAAACAGCTGTTTTTTCAAAGTCTTCATCTGATATGATTTCTGCTCCCGGTAATTCCAATGAATAATTGACTCCATCGTCTTTTACCAGCACTGAAATATGCGGGGTGATTTCTTTTTTATCTACATTTTTATAATCAACAAGGTTAATCTTGATTTCTATTTCATCGCCAAATATATCTTTTAATGCCATTATCATCAATTTTGCTCTGGCCTCACAATTTCCCACTCCTTTGTAAAGAAGGTTAATCACAAAGGAACTCTCCTCTTCGTAGGCTCCCTGGAATTGTATTAAATAATCATAGATTTCCTTGCGGCTGACTCCCCGCTTTTTCATTTTTTCAAGTTCATTTATCAAATTTTCGTAACGGTGTTTCGCAGTTTCATGTCTGTTCATCGCCTCATGATTGCCCAGCTTTTCTTTAAGTTCAAATAATTCTGCTTTAAAAAGGAACTCACTCTTAGATAAGGCTTCCGAGGTGTTTTCACCATTCTCCAAAGACTGCTTTACAAAATTAAGAAACTTTTCCTTATCAAAAGCCCTGCCGTCAATCAAGACCACAGGATCTTTATTGCCATTTATAACAATATCCGCGTATTTACTGACAATACCAGCATGGAAAACTGCTGATAAAACCGCCGCGCAGATAACTCTGGAGATATTCGAAATCCCTTTTGAAGGTAAGTCGGAAACTTGAGTTTCCTGAGCTTCCCGGAATTTGTTGTTTCGGTGTAATTTATTGCTTCCATAATTAATATTTCAGAAATATTATTATAAGTAAAACAAGCGAAAAGTCAAGGCGTTAAAGTGGTAAAATGTTTTTTTGAACAGGGATGAGTTTTTGTTATAATTCGGCCATGCCTGATTTAAAACAAAAATGTAAAAATACAGGTAAAGCATTTGTTGTTACCGAGTGGGAGCAGGAATTTTTGAAGAAAATGGGGTTTCCTCTGCCGGTTTTGAGTCCGGATGAGAGACTAAAGGTCAGGCTCGCACATCGAAATGAGAGAAGTATTTACAAAGATAAATGCGATTTTTCGGGTGAATCTATTATTTCGATTTATGCTCCCGGCAATCCGTATACTGTCTATTCCCAGGAGGTATGGTGGGGTGACGATTGGGATGCAAAATATTATGGACGGGAGTACGATTTTAATCGTCCGTTTTTTGAGCAGTTTTATGAACTACAGATTGAAGTGCCGAGGCTTGCTCTTATGAATACAAAAGCCGAGAACAGTGAATTCTGCAATACAACAACTTCCAATAAGAATTGTTATCTGGTATTTGGCGGGGATTATAACGAAGATTGCATGTATTCGATATTTAATATGCACTGTAAAGATTGTTCCGATTTATATCTGTCTTCAGAATGCGAGCTTTGTTATGAACTGATTGATTGTGAAAAGTGCTATAACTGTCGTTATCTGCAGAATTGTAATAATTGTCGTGATTGTTCCTTTTTGTTTGAATGTATCGGATGCAGTAATTGTGCTTTTTGCGTCAATTTAAGAAACAAGCAGTATTATTTTCTAAATAAAAAATATTCAAAAGAAGAATATGAAAAGAAAATTCGTGGTTTAAATCTTAAAAGCCGGAGTGGTGTTATTGAAGCAAAAAAAGAATTTAAGAAATACCGGTTAAAATTTCCCCACAGGTACGCGCATATCATAAATTCTGAAAATGTTACCGGTGATAATATCGTCAATGCGAAAAATTGCAGTAATTGTTTTACTGTATGGGGGCCCGCCGAGGATTTAAAAGATATTTTTTTAGGCGGATGGAATCTGAAGGATTCTTTGAGCTGTGATCATGTCGGTCATAAAGGAGAACTTTTTTATGAATCAATGGCATGTGTTGGAGGTTTTAATTTTGCTTTCTGTACTTTCGCTTGGGACAGTCACGATGTTTATTATTCGGATTCAATTCTTGCCAATTGTAAAAACATATTCGGTTGCGTTGGAATGAAAAAATCCGAATATTGTATTTTAAACAAGCAATATTCCAGAGATGAGTATGAGGATTTACGAAAAAGGATCATTGCGCATATGAAAGAAACCGGTGAATGGGGATATTTTTATCCTATGAAATATTCTCCATTTGCCTATAACGAAACCGCCGCCCAGGATTATTTTCCCAAAACAAAAGAAGAAGCTCTGGCCGAAGGCCTTAAATGGCACGATGAAGAAAAAAAAGAAATAGGAAGCGGTCCGGAAATACCCGACAACATTGAAGACGTTGAAGATGATATTTTAAGAAAGACTTTAGTTTGTGAAAAAAGCGGGGCTCCATATAAATTGATTGAAAATGAATTGAAGTTTTACCGACGTATGAATATTCCCGTACCTCACTTTGCTCCGGAAACCAGAAACCGTATACGTTTCAATAAGAGAAATCCCGCTAAAATCTGGAAAAGAAAGTGTGATAAATGCGGTGCCGGTGTTGCGACAAGTTATTCGCCGGACAGGCCGGAGACGGTTTTTTGTGAGGAGTGCTATCTGGAAGCCGTGGATTGAAAAATATTTGACTGATTTTGCAAATAAATAATAAATCATCGCCAGCGATGAATCGTTCGACCCTGCCAATATATATCAAGCGGGCATTAAAACCCCTCCTTCCGCTACCTCGCCTATAATCTGTGTATCGATTTCGTGTTTTTTACAGATTTCCTCGATTTTATCGACGTCGTTTGAAATCAGGATCATGCCGACGCCCATGTTCCAGGTGCGATATGCTTCGTCTATACCGACCTCTCCCATTTCCATGAGTCTTTTTATCAATTCAGGGGGATCGGGGAGATTGTCCAATTTTGCGCCAAGTCCGGATTTTTTAAGAGTTCTTTTAAGATTGTTTTTTATCCCTCCTCCGGTAACGTGTGTTATTCCTTTTAAATTTACTTTTTTTTCTTCCTTGAAGCGGCCGTGCATTTCCATTACCGCTCCTGTGTAAATTTTTGAAGGGGTTAGCGTGATTTGTCCCCATGTCATTTCCGGGTCGTATTTTTCAAAGTACCAGTTATCGCCGAGCTTTTGTTTAAGAATATGACGGACAAGCGAAAATCCATTTGAACGAAGCCCCGCTGATCTTAGTCCGATTATTTTATCTCCGGCTTGTATATCTTTGCCGGAAATTATTTTGTCCTTTTCAACAATTCCCAGACAGGTCGCGTTCCAGACATAGTTATTACACATATCGCCCAGTTCAGCGATTTCCCCTCCCGGGATTATTATTTTGTTTTCCAGACATGCTGTTTCGAGACCCGACATCAAAGCTTTTACTTTTTCTTCGTTTAGCTGGTTTACGTCGAGAGTGTTTGAAATGGAAACAGGTTCCGCACCTACGCAAACCGCGTCATCGGCTACCATGGCAACAAGATCAAAGCCCAAAGTATCCAATTTTTCAGATCTTTCGCCGATAATCATTTTTGTGCCGATTCCATCGTCATTTTGCGTAATCAAAAAATCTCCCATATCCAGAAGACCCGTAAAACCGCCTTCTTCCACAACGGGTTCTCCCCATAAGCCTTTTCTGCCAAGGAATGTGTTTTTAGCAGTCTGATATGCAATTTTGGAACACTTATCACCGAAATCAATGTCAACTCCTGCTTCTTTATAGGTAGCCATTATAGGTTTTTAATGATTATTTATATCCTGCGTTTTGTTTATCGCTTATTATCCTGCCGTTTTGGATTGAAATTACGCGGCGTTCCATTTCGTTTACAATATCTTTGTTATGGGTCGCGATCAAAATAGTGGTACCTGTTCTGTTTATTTTCAGAAAAAGTTTAGCGAGGGCTATGGCATTATCGGGATCCAGATTACCTGTCGGTTCGTCCGCGATAAGAAGTTCCGGAGCATGCACAAGTGCCCTTGCTATCGCGGCTCTTTGTTGTTCGCCTCCCGAAAGCTGATGTGGAAAATTATTTCTTTGTTCTTCGATTCCGGTAAGTTTAAGCACTTCTTTTGTTCTTTTACCGATAAACCTTTTTGGATAACCGGCCATTTCCAGTGCAAACGCGACATTCTCAAAAACGGTTTTTTTCGGAAGTAATTTGTAATCCTGAAATATTATTCCTATCTTTCTTCTGTATTCCTGGATTTTTGATGTTTTTAATTTGCTGACTTCGTATTGATCAACAAAAATATTCCCGGAATCAACGGTTTCCGCACCGATTATAGAATAAAAAAGTGTTGTTTTGCCTGATGCTGAAGGGCCTACTATTGAAACAAGTTCGCCTCCTTCCACTGTAAATGAAACATTTTGAAGGATTTTTTTATTTCCGTAAGTTTTTGTAACCTGGTCGACTACGATCATACAAATTTTTTATATTTTGATTATATCAGTAGAATCCGGTGGAAGCAAAAGAATGGAGAGCTTTGGCAGTTTAAGTTATCTATGATATTTTTCGTGTATTTCTTTGAGTTTTTTATTAGTGACGTGAGTGTAAATTTGGGTGGTTGTTATTGAACTGTGACCCAGCATTTCCTGAACAGAACGTATGTCAGCTCCGTTCTGCAGAAGTTCTGTGGCGTAACTATGTCTAAGAGTGTGGGGTGTGACCTTTTTTATTATTCCCGCTTTTAATGCATATTTACGAACGATTTTTTCGATGCTTACCGTACTTAAACGGCGTCCTTCGTCATTTAGTATGTCATCTTTTTTTCTGCCGCGGCCGCTGTTCAAAAAAAGCGGTTTAAAATGGTCGTCTCTTTGCTTAAGATAAATTTTAATAGTTTCTGCTGCTTTTTTTGAAAGGAAAACAATACGGGGTTTACTTCCTTTTCCACGGACCATAAATTCGCGTCGTTTAATATCGACCTGGTCGCGGTTTAACTTTGC
>WJKQ01000056.1 GCA_014728975.1 Candidatus Peregrinibacteria bacterium
ATGTTGAATCGGACCCGCTTGATGCGCCAAAAATCAGACTATCTTCTTTATTGAGATGTTTATTTAGTATTTTAAATACTTTGTTTTCAAGTTTTTTTGCTTCCTGTGAATTCATATAATATTTGCGTGAGTTTAATTATTTCATCAAAGTTATCATCTTTTGCTGATTTATTGGGAATAATCTTATTACATTTCGTACATTTATGATAAATAATCCAGCCTTTCTTGCCATTTTTTACGGCTGAAACCGGTTCCATAAGTGATTTACACTCGCTTTTTCTGTCACCGGGTGATTTTTCATCTACATGAAGGGAATATAGGCATTTTTGGCAATGGTTGCGGCAGCTTCCGGCAAGTTTTGGATTATTTTTGCCGCAGTTTATACATTTAAATTCTTTATTTATGACTATGAATTTTTTCATGTGCCAATAAATATAGCATTTTGCCTGCTTGTAGGAAAGATAAAAATGTGGTAAAATATACAAGAAAATAAAAATAAAAACAAATATTATGAAAAGGACGTCCATATTGCTTATTTTAGGAGTATTGTCTCTTGTTTTGGTTGGGGGATATACAGGATATCTTTTGTGGCAGAATTCTGTTGTTGATGCTGATATGAAAAGAGTGGAAAAAATTCTTTCAGATTATGAAAGTGAACTGTTGCAGTATAAAGATCAGGCGGTTATGGAAGCAATAAGCGCCAAAAGAGCTTTAAGTGAAATTGATATGGAAATGATTGAATGGTCGGATGTAATAAAGAGGGTTCGTCAGGCTGTTCCAAAAAGACAGGGGGATTTCATAGTAAATGTTTTATCGTACTCGGGTTCTTCCTCCAGTGAGATTTCAATGAACGTAAAAACCGATCCCGAGAGTGAAGATCCTTATTTTGATGTGGCGGATTTAATCGAGGCTTTTGATGAAAATAAATACTTTACGGATTCTTTTGTTCCTTCGATTTCCACCGGTACCGACGATGAGGGCAGGGAAGTTTTAACTTTTCTTATAAACGCGAATTATATTGAAGCCGGCGTTTCAGAAAAGGCTCCGGTTGGAGAGACGGAAGAGTTAGTTGAGGAGGAAATAATCGGAGAAGAGATCATAGAAGAATCTTCTGAGGAAATCGACGAATCTCTCGAAGAAGCCGCGGAAGAAGAAGCTCCTGTTATGCGTTAATTTAACCAATTATAAATATGTTTGAGCAAAAAAAAGGTAGCGAGATAAAGGTCAAATCTCCTTCAAAAACTGCACCGCTTTTGGGCGTTTTGTTGATATTGGCGTCTGTTGCTGGATATATATTTTTTACTGAACCACTGTCTGATGATGTTTCGGCAATGAAAGACAGTGTTTCATCTGCCTCTGAAAGTATCGATGAATTAAAACAGGAAATTGAAAATTTTCAGGAAGCACAGGAGGAACTTAAAGTTTCTACGGAGGTTCAAAGAATTGAAGTACTCAAATCTGTTCCTGTAGCTGTTAATCAGGATGAGGTAATAAGAGACATAATTGGTATCACGGAAGATTATGATATTGACCTTAATTCCATAAGTTTCGGAAAAAGCGGGGCCAATATTGAAGGCGTTGAATCATTGAGGGTAAATGCCAGTTTTGAAGGGAGTTATTTGGATCTGATCAATTTTTTGGAGGCGGTTGAGCAGAACGCAAGGCTTCTAAGAATTAATTCTATAAGTGTTCAAATCAGTACGATTGCCATCACGGGTCTGCAAAGAGCTACATTTTCGCTTTCGATGGAAGCGTTTTATCAGGAAAGTCAATAATATTAATTTATGGAATCTCCGGATATAAAAATCAGTACATCTGAAGGTAAAAATCCTGAAGAGAATATAAATACGGAAGAAAAAAAAGAGCCTGAAATCAAGGCTGCCGAGGTGACCGATTATGATGTGGAGGAAGCTTCAGTCGGTCATGATATTCTTAAAAAAACAAGAAAATATAAGGAAGCGAAAGAAGAGGAAGTAATTTATGGTATTTATGACAACAGAAACAAAAGTCTTTTTGTAAAAATTAATGATTATCTTATAGATCATTCGAGAGTCAGTCTTAAAGATAAATCATATTTTTTTCATATGCTGGCTGTGATGGTCGATGCGGGTATACCGGTTGTTTCTGCTGTTAAATCTCTTGCCAGCAGAAGTGAAAACGCGAGATTTCGAAGAGTGCTCAATACAGTTGCTCATAATTGTGAAACGGGCTTAAAATTGAGTGATGCGATGAGTCGTTTTGATGATGTTTTTGAAGAATCGGAAATCGGTATTGTGAGGTCAGGTGAAGCTACGGGCAGGTTGCATGTTATGCTTTTTAAGCTTTCTTCCCAGCTTGATAAAAAACATGATTTAAGTATGAAATTGTGGGGAGCTGCTGTTTATCCTATCGCGGTTTTATCGGTTTTAATTCTGGTTGCGATCGGAATGCTTGTATGGGTTTTTCCTTCTCTGCTTTCTTTGCTGCGGGAAGGAGGGATTACGGAAGAAACTCTGCCTCTTGCGACAAGGATTCTCATAGCGGTGCAGACTGCCGTGACGGGTTATTGGTGGCTTATTTTGATGATAATCTTTGGAGTTTATGGTCTTTTTGCGATATATACCAGGAGCGATTATGGTGCTGTAAGGTGGGATTATCTTAAGCTCAGAATCCCTGTAATCGGTACTCTTTTAAGAAAGGTTTTTGTTTTAAGATTTGTGAGTCTGCTTGGACTTTTGATGGAATCCGGACTACCGGTTATTGATTCTTTGAGGATTACCGGAAATTCGCTTGCTAACAGGCTCTATAAAGTAAAAACCCAGGATGTTATAGATGATGTACGGGAAGGTGGTAAAATCTCCGCCAGTCTCGGAGATAATGAATTTTTATTTCCTCCTGAAGTCGTGCAGATGCTTCGTGTAGGAGAGACTTCGGCCAGTCTCGGGAAAGTTTCAGTCAAGGTTTCGGATCAGTACCAGCGCGAGATCGATAACAGTCTTAAAAAGATGTCGTCTGTTTTTGAGCCTGTCATGATTCTTATCGTCGGTGTTTTTGTGGCACTTCTCGCGCTTGCAATTATGGCGCCTATATTTAATTTAAGTGCCACTGTTGGAACATAAAAATTAAAATGTCTTTTAGGGAAAGTAAAAAAAAAGGATTTACATTGGTTGAACTTTTAATTGTGATGGCAATTATTGGCGTGCTTTCCACATTGGCAATTAATGGATATACGCAATACAGAAGAAGTACTTTGCTTGATCTTGCTGCGGATAATCTTGTCGCTCAGATTTATGAATTTAGGGACAGGACGGTTCGCGGGGATTTTGGGAGCGAAAGAGCGGAAAAAATAGAGGAGTATCTTCGGGGAGAAAGTGAAGAACTTGAGTCTCCTTCGGAAGGAGGCGAAGCTCGCTGCTATGGACTATATTTTGAAAAAAATCCGGAAAGAGAGGCTTTTGATGCCAGTTTTTTCGATCAGAATTTTGGGGGAAATAAGGCCTGGAAGGGTGAAGTGAAAGGA
>WJKQ01000057.1 GCA_014728975.1 Candidatus Peregrinibacteria bacterium
ATTTTTGGAGGAAATAATTTCATTCATCCTGTCTCGGGTTTTTGGACCGAAAACACCTGCACCTGCAGAATTTTTATCTCCCGCCAATAATTGAGATTGTTGAAATTTAAAAACTGCGTGTTCTGTAATTTCATCATAAATACCATTAATCTCTCCTCTATAAAAATTGAGATTTGTTAGTTCCCGTTGAAGCTTTTTAACAGCATCTCCTTCATCGCCGTTTTTTAGATCGGTTTCAAGACTTTCCGCAAGTTCAACATTAAGTTCTTCAACAGGATCAGCAGGTTCTGAAGAAGCGAGTTTCACATCCGGTTCTTCAAGGACGGAAGATTCTAAATTCTTGGTACTTTCCGGGGATTGATCTGTCTCGGGTATATTTACGATACATGCGTTGGGAATTGCTTCATCCGGCGAATAATCCGTAAGTAAAATATTTTCCTTGATTCCGGGATCTGTTCCATAAACAGTTACGGAAACATTACGTTTACCCCAAGTTAAAGCTCGTGCAAGACCTTTGTCTCCATATCCCATCCATACATCAAGTCTGTCATAAACCCCCTCTTCTCCATTTGCTTCGACAATGGCTCCTCCTCTGTCATGAACCGAAACAGTGCCAAGACCGGGAATGTACATTTTAGTCCCAAAAGGATAATTTTTTGGAGCCGCTACCATACCTGGATAAACAGCAGTTCCATCAGCACCGTTTACTCCGCTTCCATTCAGACGAATATCACCTTCATAACTTCCTGTTGTATATTTTTTCTGACAGGGTAATGGAGAATAATAAGCTGAAATTGAAAATGTTTTGGTATAAGGTTCGAAGTTACCGGCTTTTGCTGTATTTAAATAAAAAGAGCTAACGGTTGTTAGTAAAAAAATACTGATTATAAAATCACAAAATACTGTTTTAATTATTTTTTTTATTTTCATTTTTGTATTATTTTTATTTTTAAAATCTAAAAATTATATCATAAAATCAATATTTTAACTTTTAAGAAAGCTTGCACTACATTAAAAATAGTTTTTTAATCTCAAATATAATAGAAAATATTAAACAGCGCCGATACGTCTTAAAATTTCTCTTTCAACGAAATCACGGTCACGTCCATACTTTAGTCTTGAAAGTTGTTTGTATGCTTCCACTGCTTCCTTATCTCCTTCTTCAAGGTAAGGATTTATAGGAATGATACTAAAAGGACGACTGGGTTCATTATCGATAGATAGTTTTATACAGGCTTTAAATTTATCAATGTTTATAAGATCCTGTTCGGAAAAAACCGGAGCCATTTCTTTTCCCATATGCTCGGCGTCTTGTGCTCCAATCTTATAACACATCATGGTACCGATATTTCCAAATACTGCGTCTTTAAGATTTGCTTTGGCTTTGGCTCTTGTTCCGCCTGAGTCCTCAATCTGTCCAAGATACTGGTGAGCAATATTTAAGCCAAGACGATATTTTCTTGCTTCTGAAAGAACTGATTCTATACTTTCAGTAACATAATTCTGAAATTCATCTATATATAGGAAAAAATCCTTGCGTTCTTCTTTTGGAACTCTTTGTCTTTTAAGTGCCGCCATCTGTATTTTTTGAACAATAATAAGCCCAAGAAGTTTTGAATTGACCTCTCCAACCGTTCCTTTTGAAAGATTCATAAGCAAAATTTTCTTCTCCTGCATTACTTTGGAAAAATCAAAAGCGGATTTTGTTTGACCGATGATATTTCTCATCATTGTATTTGTGACAAACTGACCAAATTTAGCTGCAAAATAGGGGATCATTTCTTGTTTTTCGCGAGCTCCCGTTTTCGCCATCTGATGATCCCAAAATGAAGCCACAACGGGATTTTTTACATGCTGCCGCTTAAGTTTTGCAAAATCGTCATCAGTGAAGAGACGTACTATATCTGTTAATGCGCCGCCCTGAGGATCGGACATAAGAGTTAGACAACCGTTTCTAAAATAATCCTGGATACGAGGTCCGAAAACTTCTTCATCAAATAGTTTTATCATGATATTCATCGCGTCAAGAGCAACAAGTTCTTTCTCTTCCCAGTTATCGCCCTCTAAAAGATTTAACCCAAGAGGTCTTTCCATATCGGAAGGATCGAAGAAAATAACATCATCAGCACGTTCCCTTGGAATAAATGGAATAATATCCTCAATAAGAGAGCCGTGGGGATCGATAACACATACCCCGTCTCCATTTTTAAGATCCTGTCGTATCATAACCTGAAGAATGGAAGATTTACCTGTTCCGGTCTGTCCGATAACATAAAAATGCCTGAATCTGTCCTCTTTTTTTAATCTTATTTCCTTTTTTTCTCCTCTATAAATATTATGTCCCAATAAAATACCTTCATCTGGGATATTTGGAGGCGCCGGAGCAATTTTAAATTTTTGCCAGGCAATTGAAGGATATTTATTAAACCTTATATTTGGAATATGAAAAATACTTGCCAGTTCTTCGGAAGAAAGAATCATTTTTTCTCCTTTCACCCATCGTAATATACCTTTTCTGAAATTTCTGAAAATAAAATTAGAAATAAGCCTTTTATCTTTATGCCATCTTGTATATTCAAAAGAATTTCCATTTGAGGCATGATATTGTGAAAAAGCCCCGCGCATCGAAACAAGATTTGTCATTGCCTCTTGTTTTGTATTTGCAGAAGAAACCAAACGTATAATTGTTTCGAAACCCGATTTTGAATTTTTTTCTTCCATGGCTTTAACTTCTTCATCAGTCAGTGGAGTGGTCTTTTCTGCAGTTTCTTGCTTTTCTACAGTTTTTTCGCCTCGCCAGAAAAGTTCAAATAAAGAAGAGAACCAACTTACAGGATTATACCAGGCAAAACCTGCTCCCCTTTTTCCCTGAAAAACTTTATTTGCTTCTTTTCGACCGCGTTTTTGCCATCCGTCTCTTTTTGGACGAATCATAATCTGGATGGCCGCACCTTCTTCTTTTCCGATTTTTGATAAAGAATTAATTATCCCGTTAATAGGATCGGCGTTCATTCGGCTGTAAGTTTTAATGGGAAACCAGTGTTTTTTTGATGGAACTATATACGTTGACATGACTTTACTGTTTGGTTGAAAAATATTATAGTCCTCAACCTGTTCTATATAGGCATCGGGATAAAAAGCTGTTAATTGCTTTTCAACAATGGAAAGTAATTTTCTGGGACAGACTACAAAAAAATGTACCTGTCCATCCAAAACAGCATATTCAAATGATAAAAAATCCTGGGAAGTAAAGATCTTATACCATTCTCTTGTATATATACTATGGAGTGATTCGTAAAACTGACTCATCACACCTCCGCAAATTTCCTTAAAATCTTTAGCCTGGGAATATTGTTCGCTCTCAACTTCTCTGTCTTCTTTTGATTCTCTTTTTGGTACTCTTATATCGAGAAAAACCATATTGAAAGAACGCTGTAAATTTATCCTGTAACGAATATATTTTAAAATTACGGCAATTAATATCGCCGATCCGGCAATTGTCGATATTATTATAAGCCAGCTTCCCATAAAATTAATTTATTTAGTCTTTTTATTTTAACACAAACAGGCTGTTTTATAAAGACTATGACTTCTTTTTTTCTATAACTTTTATATGAAGTTCCTCTATCTGTTGTTCAGGCATTCTTGAAGGCGCTCCCAGCATAAGGTCTTTAGCTTTTTGATCTTTTGGAAAAGCTATTACTTCTCTGATATTCGGTTCACCCGCAAAAATCATGATAAGTCTGTCGAGACCCCAGGCTATACCCCCATGAGGAGGCGCACCATATTTAAATGCTCTTAGCATATGTCCAAATCTCCTTTCCGCTTCTATTTCAGAAATTTTTAATATATCGAAAACCTTCTTCTGAACTTTTTCGCTATGAATTCTAATGGAACCTCCGCCTATTTCCACTCCATTGAGGACAATATCGTAAGCTTTTGCTAAAGCGGCTTCAGGATCTGCTTCCAGATGCGATGAATTGACGGGCGCAGTAAAGGGATGATGAACTGCTTCGAGTCTTCCTTCTTCTTCATCATATTCAAACATCGGGAAATTTTTTACCCAGCAAAAAGCAAGGATATTATCATCTATAAGGTTGGATTTGTTTGCGATAGCTATTCGTACATGCCCCAGAGATTCACAAGCTATCTTAAATTTGTCAGCCGAAAAGAAAATAATATCACCATCCTTGGCTTTACATTTTTTTATAATTAAGTCCAGTTCTTCTGATTTAAAGAATTTGGTAATGGCAGATTTCCTCTCGCCGTTTTCAATAACAATATAAGCCAGACCTTTTGCGCCGTAAATCCTGGCGATTTCTTCAAATTCATCGATTTCTCTTCGTGTGTATTTTGCTCCATTTTCCACACGTAAAGCTTTTACGACTCCTCCATTTTCTACTGCGTTCTTAAAAACTCCAAATTCACAATTTTTTGCAATATCTGTTATATCCGAAAGCTGAAGACCATAACGAATATCAGGACTATCGGTACCATATAGATCCATTGCTTCATAATACGTTAAAACCGAAAATGGTTCTTCCTGAATTTTTTTATCCGGTAAAAATTTTTTACATAATTCTATAAGAAGTTTTTCATTAATTTTCATAACTTCCTCTTCCTCTACAAAAGACATTTCAAGATCAAGCTGTGTAAATTCGGGTTGACGGTCTCCACGTTGATCTTCATCACGGAAACATCTGGCAATCTGAAAGTAACGGTCAACCCCTCCTATCATTAAAAGCTGTTTTAATTGCTGTGGAGATTGGGGTAAAACATAAAAATGTCCCGGATAAAGTCTGGAGGGAACTAAATATTCACGACTTCCCTCAGGAGTACCTTTTATAAGTATTGGGGTTTCGATCTCAAGAAAATTTTTATTATCCAAAAAATCACGAATATGCTTTATGACTTTATGCCTTAAAATAATATTTTTCTTTAACCTTTGACGTCTCAGATCAAGATATCTGTAAGAATAACGAAGATCATCACCTACATCTTTATCCTGATCAATTTCAAATGGGGGAGTATCGGACGGGTTTAAAATTTCCGCTTCGGAAATTAAAACTTCTATTTCACCTGTATGAAGATCTTTATTTGCATTACTTCCCGGACGCGGACGAACTTTTCCTTTTACTTTTAAAACAAATTCGGCTCGGGCATTGTTCATAGTATTATGAGCTTTTTTAAATTTGACCGGATCTGAAACTATTTGTGTAAGACCGTACCGATCACGTAAATCAATAAAAATTATTCCTCCATGATCACGTCTTCTATGTACCCAACCTGATAAAATCACCTCATCACCGTCATTTTTTTCAGTAAGATCATTGCATGTATGGGTCCTGTACATAAAGAAAAATTAAACTGACTTTAATCTTATACTATACTAAAAGAGAGTCAACCTTGCTTTTAAGCTTGTCTGTGAGCCTTATTCCGAAAGGTAATTTTAATTTTTTTCCGGCTTTGTTTAATGATAATTCGACTGGAGTATCACCTTTATGTTTTAAAAGCAGCTTGTGCAAAGATTCCATAAAGATTTTATCGGCGTTTTCCGGAATATTTATTACAAAAGGTGTAATATTATTGTTATCATTTTCAACACCGCTTATATCAAAATCTTCGATATTAGCATCAGCTATATTTTCCTCAATTTTCTCTTCGGTCAGAATATCATCAAGAAAAGGAACAACTAATTCGGTTTTTTCTTCCGGATCATAAAAACCGGCTTTTTTTGAATTTTCAATCATAGTTTCTATGGATAAAACTTTTGCGGAATCTATAATTAACTGATATTGACCTCTTCTGTTATCAAGTTTGCCGCCAAATCCGACAATGTTGTCTTCAGCCAAAGAATTACCATATTGATTCAACACCTTGGGGAACATAAC
>WJKQ01000058.1 GCA_014728975.1 Candidatus Peregrinibacteria bacterium
TTATATTCAAGCATTTTACATTTCCAATCCAATTTTCCGGCGATATGAAGCAATGTCAGGATAGCCATTTTACCACAGGCATCGCCGGCTTCAATCATTTTATTCATGTCAAGATTACATACAGCTTCACTCGTTGCAAGGTCGACTTTTTTAGCCTCTTCATATTCAAGAAAATGGCTCAGATCACTGCTGACAATTAAAATAACATCGTCTTTTTTACAGAATTCCAGAATATCATCAGCAAATATTTCAGGTTTAATGTCACCCAAAACAAGCGGATAAAGTTTAAATTTATTCAAAGTCATCTGCAAAAACGGCACCTGAACTTCCAGGGAATGTTCCTGATCACCGGCATCCGGAACATTAATTATTGAATCCTTCTCTCCGATTTCATCCCTAATATCATTAACATTAACCTGACCAAGAGGCGTCTCCCATTTTTCAAAGGTAGTAGCCGCCGCTCCACTAAAAGGAATATAATGGGAAGGTCCCATTAAAAGAATTTTCCAGTCAATATCACGATCAAGATCTTTTAAAAGTTTATAAGCATCAGCCGCTACCTGTCCGGAAAAAATATATCCGGCATGAGGCACAATTAAAGCTTTTATTTTCCCTTTAACGTTTGAAGAATCAGCCTTCTGTAAATAATCAAGAATCTTTTGCCTGAGCATCTCCGCATTACCCGGATAAAACATATTTGCAACTGCCGCTGGCCGTACATTTTCTGACTTCATATAAATATATTATTTCCAAATTCCGGGAATCACTTCACCGCATTGGGAACATTCCGCAATTCCCTCATCATCAATTTTCAAATTATTTTTCGAACAAGACATGCCCATCCTGTCGATAAGCAATTCGTCACACTTGGGACAATAAGTATTTTCATGCTTAAGACCTGGAATATTACCTGTATAAACAAACTTAAGACCGGAACTTTTTCCAATTTTCCACGCCCTTTCCAAAGTCTCAATCGGAGTTGAAGAAACATCAGTCATTTTATAATCCGGATGAAACGCCGAAATATGCCATGGTATATCGACCGAAATATTTGCGATAAATTCAGCAATGGATTTAAGTTCATCATCACTGTCATTTAAATTTGGAATAACAAGAGTCGTACATTCTATCCAGAATCCTTTTTCATAAGCTTCTTTGACAGTTTTAAGAACATTCTTAAGCTTCGCTTTACAAATATCTATATAGAATTTGTCAGTAAAAGCTTTAATATCAATGTTTATTGCATCGCACCAATCTTTCATATATTCCAGACATTCTTCGGATTCATAACCGTTGCTCACAAAAACATTTTTAATGCCATGTTTCATAGCCAATTTAGCAGTATCACCCGCGTATTCGGCAAAAATTGTTGGTTCATTATAGGTATATGAAATTATAGGAATTTTATTTTCCCGACAGTATTCAACAATTTTTCTTGGAGGAAGGTCCTGCCCCTCTTCACAAATTTCACCAATTATAATTTCTTTTTTATCAGGATTTTTATACATTTTTTTTACATTCTCAACAGCCTGGGAAATATCCCAGTTCTGACAAAAACTGCATCGGAAATTACATCCGATTGTCCCAAGAGAAAAAGCTTCAGCTCCCGGCATAAAATGGAAAAGCGGTTTTTTCTCAATAGGATCCGTATGCACAGCAACCGCTTTACCATACACAGCCAAATAAAGATCTCCATTTATATTTTTTCGTACTCCACAAATACCGAATTTGCCCGGAGAAATAACACATTTATGTCTACAGCAGGTACATCTTACATAATTTTGCTTCTTTTTCTCATATAATATCGCCTTCTTCATAAATTCAACTTTAAAACAAAATTATTATACATGGGAAATACCGGGTAGTGAATGTTTTTGGCGCAAGACTTTCTCACTACCCGGGTGGACGACGACGCCTCCTCCAGATGCGGTCGTCAATCCTCGGGACACGGACACCTCGGCGGGTGGCAACAATGAAAACCAGTGCCGCACCGACCGAATCAAGATCCATAGCCCCGGCTTCGAGACCCGACGAGAAGTTTATATCCGGTCGGAAACCGGCAAAACTTCTCACTATCAGATCCACAAGAGGGATAAACGCAAGCATGATAGCATTCCCCACGTAAAAGGGATGCCTCCAATATCTCCGCCAACCCTCTTTAAATCCATGGTTTTGCAGAGCAAAAACCAAGACCAATACACCTGCGAAAGCGTTATCGAAGTTCGAAAACGCCGACGCATAGATGACGCCCCAAGGCCCATGAGGATTCGGTGTCTGATAAACCATGGCTTGCAGCAGAAACGCCGCTGCAAGTCCAACCAGACCACCGATGATCCAGGTAGGAGCCTTAACTTCCTTCCCTCTCAGGAGAGAAATAAGACCGGCCACCATAAGCCCCAGGGTATCAGCCGTCCCGGCCAATGCCCTTACGATTCCCTCCGGCAGATATCCGATAAATCCCAGCTCATCAAACATCAAAGCCACGACAAGACCTGCCGCAACATAGATCAAGATTTGCCAGGAAATACTCTGATATACCGCCCTTTCACTTTCTTCGAGTTGATCCACCTTTCGGCAGACCGAACTCTCTTCCATTAGTATCCTTTCCGCTTGCACCGGTATAAAAATCACATAACTTTGATGATTTTCATACCGGTACAAACGCTTTATCAAAGATCAAAAAGGAATCAATTATACTCCGATCCGGAAAGAACACAAAACCCATCTAAACGTTGAAAAAACAGCTACTTTATGGTAAAATATACTAAAATAAAAAGAAAAATGGCAAAACAAAAAATCTCAAAAGCAGTTGAA
>WJKQ01000059.1 GCA_014728975.1 Candidatus Peregrinibacteria bacterium
ATTGTATCGAAAGTGATAAATTTAAAGGAAAAATTGATTCGGATATTGCTGAAGGTAAAAAATACAACATAAACGGAACACCTTCTTTTATAGTTAATGAAGAATTATTGGTGGGAGCACAACCTTATTCAAAATTTGAAAGCACTATTGATGAAGTTTTATCCAAAAAATAATTATTTTTTGTATAAAAAATATTCAAATTTCACTCCGTTTTCTTTATCCATACCCAGTCTTTTTATTTTGTTAAATCTTTCTGGGATTTTCGGAAAATAAGTATCACATTCATATTCTTTTTTTATTCGAGTCAGATATATTCCAGTTAAGTCGGGATCATTAATGGATTTATTAAAGACCATTTCTCCACCAATGATAAACATTTTTTCAATTTTTTCATCAGCCATTTTTACAGCTTCTTCCAATGATTCTGCGGTTTCCGCACCTTCTGCTTTGTATTGCGGATTTCTAGTCAAAACTATATTTTTTCTATCTTTTAAAGGTCTATATTTTGGTTTTATTGATTCCCAGGTATTTCTTCCCATAATTACCATATTTTGTTTCTCCTGATTTTCAGTTTCGGTTGTTATTTCTTTAAAATATTTAATTTCCTTTTTAAAATGCCACGGCAATTTTCCCTCTTTGCCGATGCCATTATTTTTTCCCACGGCCACAATTATATAGATTTCATGATTTTCCATTTTTATACGGCAATTTTAAATTTTATAAAATCATCATGTTGGTACCCTATAAGTTCAAAGTCGTCAAAGTCGAGTTGTTCAAATGGTTTTTTGGCAATTTTTAGTTTCGGAAGTTTATGCGGTTTTCTTTTTAACTGTTTTTTTAATCCTTCGATATGATTTGAATAAATATGAGCGTCTCCTATCGTATGCACAAAAATCCCGGGTTCGAGATTGCATTCCTGTGCCACCATTTTAAGAAGTGTTGAATAACTGGCTATATTATACGGCACACCAAGCGCAATATCGGCGCTGCGCTGATACATCTGTAAATCCAGTCTTCCTTTGACAACATTAAACTGAAAAAACATATGGCAGGGAGGCAGAGCCATTTTGTCTATATCCGCAACATTCCAGGCATTTACTATGATTCTTCTGGAGTAAGGTTTATTTTTAATAAGATCAATAGCATTTTTAATCTGATCAATATGCCCTTTTTCATAACATTTTTTTTCTTCATTCCAGGAAAATTTTTCCCATTTTCTCCACTGGTAGCCGTAAACCGGTCCGAGTTCTCCATCTTCATCCGCCCAAGGATTCCAGATCGGTGTGTATTGTGTTAAATCATCGTAGATATTTGTTGCCCCTCTCAAAAACCAGAGTAATTCTCTTAAAATAGCATCGAATCTGACCTTTTTTGTGGTTACCATAGGAAAGCCCTCGCGAAGATCGTATTTTTTTTGGACTCCAAACACGGAAATTGTGCCCGTACCGGTTCTGTCTTTTTTTTCAATTCCGTTTTCCAATACTTCTTTTACAAGGTCAAGATATTGTTTCATTTTTCTTATTTAATGTTTTTATTTTTATATGATTGATCGGGATAAATCAATGAGTTGTCATATTCCGTATTTTTCTTCAATAAAATTTTCAATTATTTTGATAAAATCCTGCGGAATATTTTTACCCTTAAGGTTTTTTTTGAATTTTCCTTTTATGAAAACCGGAGCGACTTTTTGTTCGCTTTTTCCGGGAAGGCTTATTGCAATATCAGCATGTCTGGATTCTCCGGGGCCGTTAACCGCACATCCCATAACTGCAATTTTCATTTCAGAAATACGAGGATATTTTTTTTCCCATATTTTTAGGTTTTTATTAATATGACCTTTTATTTCTTTCGTTAATTTTTGAAAAAAATCACTGTCGGTTCTTCCACATCCGGGACAACTTGTAATTTTTGGTCTGAAATATCTTGATCCCAGAGATTGTAATATGGTTTTACATGCTTCAACTTCTCTAGTACGGGATTGTCCCGGTTCCGGTGTAAGTGAAATTCTGATTGTGTCGCCTATCCCTTTCTGCAGAAGAATTGCCAGGGCCGCACTGCTTGAAATTATCCCCTGCATACCGCTTCCGGCTTCTGTAAGACCAATGTGTAAGGCATAAAAATGATTATCTTTAGTCATTCTTTTCACAAGTTTTTCATAAGCTTCGATCATATCCTGAACAACCGATATTTTTATACTGAGAATAATAAAATTTTGCGGCAGTCCAAGTTTTTCTGCAAATTTTGCCGAGTTTAACGCGCTTTCAATCATTGTATCAATAATTACTTCCCTGTCCGATTTAGGTTTTTTCTTTCCAAAGTTTTTCTTCATTAATTCCGCAAGCAGATTTTTATCGATTGAGCCCCAATTTATACCGATTCTTACAGGTTTTTTATTTTTAATCGCAGTGTTGATTATTTTTTTAAAATTTTTATCATGTTCTTTTCCAAAGCCGATATTTCCGGGATTAATTCGATATTTATCAAGAAATTTTGCGCAATCCGGAAAATTTTTAAAAAGTTTATGCCCGTTGAAATGGAAATCCCCTATCAACGGAAGGTTTTTATATCCTTTTTTATCAAGGATTTTTCTGATTTCCGGTACAGCTTTTATTGAGGCTTCATTATTTACTGTGATTCTTACAAGTTCAGATCCCGCGTCCGCAAGTTCAATGCATTGTTTTGCGGTAGCAGAAGCATCAGCGGTATCAGTATTTGTCATTGATTGTACTGCAATGGGATTATTACCACCGATTTTTACTCCACGGATATTTACTACAGGTGTATTTAATCTCATAAAATATTTTACAGGCGCTGTATTTTAACATTAAACCTGGTTTTACAATAGTTGATATTGTGTTATTTTATTATGTGTTTTAATCATAAAAAATATGCCTAAAGTAAAATTTCAAAATACAGGAGAAGAAGCCGAAGCTGAAAAAGGTGCAGATTTAATGGAAGTTACGAAAAATCAGGGGTGGCCTATTGCTTACGGATGTGAAGATGGAATGTGCGGAACCTGCATCGTTAAAATCATCGAAGGAAAAGAAAATTTGAATCCTTTGGACGAAAAAGAAAAACAAACTTTGGATGTTATGGGAATGGACGACGGTGAACACAGACTTGCCTGTCAGTGTAAAGTTAACGGTGATATTGTGATTGAGGGAATGTAAATTATTCGCGGCTGAATAATCCTATTAATTCTGCGGAATCGACAGTGTGGCCTTCCATTACCTGATAAATATCATCGGATTTTGCGTTTTGATCAAGATCAAGCATTATATCCAGTGCGTAGAGTTTGAAAAAATATCTATGAGTTCCTGAAGGAGGACACGGGCCTCCGTATCCTGTGTTTTCAAAACTTGTTTCCCCTTCTACAGCTCCAGCCGGTACAGAATTTTCCGGAATTTCAATAATTTTGGGATCGATATTCCAAACAGTCCAGTGTATCCATGTTCCCGCCGGGGCATCAGGATCATCTACGATTAATACCAGGCTTTTGGCATTTTCCGGGGTCCCGCTGATTTGTAAAGGAGGATTTATATCCTGTCCATCGCAGGTGTATTTTGACGGAATATTTTCATTATTGTTAAAAGCCGTACTTGTGATTTCCATATTTGTTGTGGTTAAGGGGTCATCTTCGGGGGGCCGTATTTCAGTCCCTTCAATTCTCAGAAAATAAAAAATTCCTACAGCCAATACGATAACAATTATTCCAAATATTATTTTTATCTTCATAATTTTTTCTTTGAACTTAACATTACTATATTTTTGTGATTCCATCAATTTTTCCATGCCTTTTATTTTTTTATAAAAATTGATAAAGTTCTTTTAAAATAAAACTATAAATGTGAAGCTAAGAAACAATAGATGGGGTTTTGATCTTAAACAGGATAATCCATTTAGAATTTTTAGATGGCTCAGGCAGATTGCTATTGAAAGTGTGGGAGAGGAAAATATAGTTGATCTTTCCAGAGGCGATCCTGGTTACGGTTTTTCCCCTTCGGTATATGGAAGGGATTTTTATGCTTTTTTGCTTGAAATTGATCAAATTTTCAATAATCCTTCAGAGCATTTTGTTTCTGATAACAGAGACGATTTTGAAACATTGTGGGAGAAAGTACAGAAACATGCGAGAAAAATTTATAATGAAAAAAAGTCTGAACAACTTATTAAAAATTTTTATTTCTTTTTGACCAGAATTGAAAAATTCGCAAAAGAACAGGGACCGGACTGGAATAAACGAAAGATTATTTTTGAAATATTTAAATATTCCGCTATTTCAGGCGGGTCCTATCTTGATCCACAAGGTGAAACACTTGTCAGGTTGGTTATTGCAGATCATTACAATAAAAGTTTAAACCTGGGGCTTGATTATCGTGATTTAATTTTAGTTCAGGGTGTTTCTCATGGGATTGGAACAATTTTTAAGGTTCTTTGTGATGATAATGTGGATTTTTTAACAAAAGGAGATTATGTGATGCTTAATTCCCCCGTTTATGCTCCCTATAATTCAATTCTGAAAAATCGCGGCCTTAATGCTTTTTCCATACCTGTTAATCCTGCAACAGGAGAAATTACAGGTGATCTTGATGAGATTTTGAAAAATGCTCCTGAAAATCTTAAGCTAATCTGTCTTATCGATCCCAATAATCCTACAGGATTTGTTAATAACGAAGAATTTTTACAAAAAATTGCCGATTTTGCTGAAGAGAGAAATGCTTTGATTGTTTCCGACGAAGTTTATAGTGATTTTTTTCTTGAAAGAAAGAAAAATATTATGCATTTTGCCAGGAAAAGGACAATTATGATTTGCGGCAGGAGTAAAATTGAGCGTAGTACGGGTCTTCGGTTTGGAGAATTTATAATTGCTAAAGAGGCCCAGAAATATATTGGAGAAGAAATTTTAGAGGGGAAGTTTGATATTGCTTCCGATCTTATGCAGCTACTTATTTTTGCAAAAGCTCCAGGTGCGATTCGCGGGGAGTTCCAGCATGTGACATTTGTAACAGGTCCTTCCCAGTATCTCGGGATTTCTCATATGATTTTCGGTGATAAGGATCGTGATGAGTACCTCAAAAGAATCAGAGTAAATATGGAAAATTTTTATGAAATTCTCGGTCTTGAATATCATAAAAATCTTTATTATTCCTGTTTTGATCTTTTGAGCATCCCGGGAAATACCAAAATAAATGTTGAACCTGAGGAATTATTTGTGGGGCTGGCTAAAAAGGGCGTTGTTTTAATTCCTGCAAACCTTTTCTTTTCTGAAGCAGAACGAAAAAAGAAAGATTATAGAACTTATGCCCGCGGTTCATTGCCTAATCTTACGTTTTCAAATCTCCAAAAAGCGGCAAAGCTTATAAAAGAATATATGACTTCCTAAGATTCCGATATTACCGCAGAGCCCAGGCATCTTTCTTCGTCGTAAAATGCTGCAAATTGTCCTGGTGCTATGCCCTGGTCATCCGAGTCGATATTAATTGTTGCTTTATTATTATTTAAAAAATCTATTTTGGCTTTATAAATATGCTCGCCGTGACGAAGTTTCACTCTTAAATTTCTTTTATTTGGAAATCTGTTTGCGAACCAATTGAAATTTTCGACTTTCAATTTGTTCCTTTTCTTTTCAGGAGTGTGGTATTTTTTTGAAACGTAAATTATATTTTTGGGAATATCTTTTTTTACTACGAAATAGGGGCCGCCGCCCAATTCAATTCCTTTCCTCTGACCAATGGTGTAGTACCAATATCCTTTGTGTTCTCCCAATTTTTTATGTGTTTCAAATTCAAGGATGTCTCCTTTTTTTTCTCCAAGATAATGCTTTATAAAATCTTTATATTTAATTTTCCCCAGGAAACATATTCCCTGACTGTCTTTTCGATCCTTATTGGGAAGATCATATTTTTCCGCCAGTTTTCTAACTTCTTTTTTTGTTAAATGTCCAATTGGAAAAATAATTTTTTTTAATTGGTCCTGTTTAAGGTTGGAAAGAAAATATGTCTGGTCTTTTATCGGATCGGAAGTCATCTTTAGATAATAAATTCCTTTATTTTCTTCCAGTTGCGAATAATGACCTGTTGCTATTTTTTCATAACTTTTATTAATTTTTTTTAGAAAAAGCCCGAATTTAATGTGATTATTGCACATTATATCGGGATTTGGGGTTCTTCCTTTTTTGATTTCCGAGATTGTATATTTTACAACATTCTCAAAATATTCTTTCTGAAGAGGTATAATTTTTAAAGGAACGTCTAATTTTTCGCAAGTTTTGCGTACGTAATTTAAATCCTGCTGCCATGGACAGTTCCCAAGAAAGGAGACGTCATCTTCCAGCCATATTTTAAGATAAAACGCGGTAAGATCATGCCCCTGATCTTTTAAAATTTTAAGTGCCACCGCACTGTCCACTCCGCCTGATAACAATAATGCAATTTTCATTGTTTAAATTTTATGGTGATATATTATAATAAAAATATACAAAAAAGGCCACGTACTAAATATAAAAGATTAGAACGTGGCCTAGAAGTGCTACTCTGGAGAAATACTTCGACACACTCTGAGTACGAAACTCAACTGCATAAGTACCTCTCCTTATAAGACTTGAAAAAAACAAGAATATAAGGATGAGATTGAGATTCCATGACGACTTACAGAAGTAAGTCCGCCATACTCACAATAATATTACGTCACCATAATATTACGATGAGAACGATACACAAGACTTATTGAACAGGTCTGACGATCTGTCCATGTCGTGCGTATCCAGGAAGATACTCTCTCTTTAGAGAGGCACTCACATCATCCGTCTCAACAAATGGGCACAACCCCATTTACCGAGAAGAATGCTTTCAGTTATATGTCTCGCGACATATAACTAATGCGAGTGTATTGTCTGCCGAAGCAGACAGGTATTTCTCCGGAGGAAGCTGTACTCACAAGATAAAAGTACCTAATAATGACAGGAATCAAGTAGATATCAATCCTAATCGGTTTCAATCCCGAAAGATTGAAATCCAGAAGGAGTCAATCTATAGACTCAAATCAGTACCAAATCAAGTGAGTACAGCTCTCTCCGGAGAAATTTTCTCATTTCTCCGGATGAAGCTGCACTCACAGGATAATGGTACCTATAAACGATGCAAATCTATAGAATATCAATCCTAATCGATTCCAATCCCGAAGGATTGAAATCCAGAAGGAGTCAATCTATAGATTCAAATCAAGTACCAAATCAAGTAAGTGCAGCTTTCTCCGGAGAAACTTTCTCAATTCCCCAGAGGAAGCTGTACTTAAGGGGGGTTAAGTACAGCTCTCTCCAGGGAATTACTTAATTTTCCCCGGAGAAAGCTGCACTCACGAGATTACACTACTCAAATGATAAGAATCTTCTAAGATATCAATCCCAAGGGATATCAATCTAAGGAGACTCGAATCTCAGAGTCTTGTAACCAGAGTGAGCACAGCTCTCTCCAGGGAAATTATTAACCGGTGATGTAAATGATCTTTGTTTTTGTTTTGTTTTCGAAAACCATCTTACATATTTATTATAATCTTTATTTTGTATAATGTCAAGAGTTAAATTTGATTTTTTTTAATAATTAATTTTGATAGTATTGTTCTATGTCGATTGAGTTTTTTATCTTAATAATTGTTTTGGCTTTTATCCTGGAATTTCTGGATGCTTCCGTCGGTATGGGCTATGGAAATCTCACACCTTTACTGATTCTTTTGGGCATGGATCCAATTGATTCGGTTTTGGCGGTTCTTTTTTCCAGTGTTATTTTAAGTACGTTAACCGGAATTTTACATCACATTTTTAAAAATGTTGATTTTGGAATCAAGAAAAAATCTATAAAAGTATCGTTTGTTTTGATCGGCTTTGGTGTTGTAGGAATTCTTATCGGCGTTTTAACGGCCGTACGGATCCCTGAAATTATTTTAAAAAGTTATATCGGATTATTAGTTTTAATTATAGGTTTTATTGTTATTTTCAGAAAAAAGAAAAAATATAAATTTTCATGGTTAAAACTTATCGGCCTCGGCTCACTTGCGTCTTTTAACCAGGGAATGTCCGGTGGTGGTTATGGTCCTGTTCTTGCAGGGGGACAGATTGTGGCAGGTGTAGAAAGTAAAAAAGCTGTTGCTATCACAGGATTAACTGAAGGAATCATTAGTATAGTCGGAGTTATAGCATATTTATCGATAAACCAGTCCTTTGAGTTTGTTAACTGGCATCTGATTATTGCAATACTTTCGGGAGGTATTGTTTCCACTCCCATTGCTGTTTATGCTGTTAAGAAAATGGATTCCTCGAAGTTAAAAGTTGCAATCGGTATTTTCAGTATTGTTTTAGGATTGCTTACCTTAATAAAAATATTTATTTGACCATTGTTTCAAGTCTTTTTTCGACTTCCTCCCAATTAATCACGTTCCAGAAACCTTCAACAAATTTTGCTTTTTCATTTTGATAATCCAGATAATAGGCATGTTCCCAAAGGTCCAAAACCATTAATATTTCACAAGACGGGTAAATATTTGTATTGTGTTTTTCTATTTGCATTATTAACAACCGATCTGTTTTTTTATCATATGACAGAGTCGACCATCCTGATCCTTCCACTCCAGTTGACGCAGAAAATTCTTTTTTAAATCTTTCAAAACTACCAAATTCATTTTTTATAGCTTCAGCTAATGCCGACGAAGGCTCGCCTCCGCCGCCGTTTTTTTCGGGCGCCATATTTTTCCAAAACAGGGAATGAAGAACATGCCCTCCAATGTTAAATGATAATTCTTTCAGTGTCGCTTTCATATCAAGATCAATATTTTTTTTCCTTGATTTGTCGATTTTTTCGAAAAGTTTGTTTGCCCCGTTTACATACCCCTGGTGATGTTTGGTGTGATGAATTTTTAACTGTTCTTCGGAAATAAAAGGAGAAAGCTCAGAATATCCGTAAGGTAATTCCGGTAATTCGTATATTTGATTCATGTAAGGTTTGGTGAAAAATTATTTTAATTTTTTTGATGCATTAATATATTTCTTTAATACGCCAAAAAAAATCCTGGATCTCTTTATTAACTTTTCATTTTTTGTTTTTCCGTTTAGGTCAAACATATCCTTTACATCTGGAAAATATAAAGGTGTATTTGTAGGAATCATATTTATTGTCAGAATTAATTTATTTAATTCTTCCACCATTCTGGTACCTCCAAAATTTCCTCCGGAAACTCCGCATATCCCGACTGCTTTTCCTGAATATTCCTCAAATAACATATCCAGCATAATTTTCAGTTCCCCAGGAAAACTATGATTATATTCCGGTGATACAATGATTAATCCATCCGAGTTCTTAACAATTTTTGTCAATTTTTTTGATTCAGAAATTTTTTTTGAATTATCCGTTGCGCCTATAAGAAAATCCCTGACATCAATTATTTCCGTATCAAGTCCATTTTTTTTACATTGTTCAAAAATAAAATTTGCAACTTTTTCTGACTGTCGTCCCTTTCGCGCAGTTCCTAAAATAATTGGAACGTACATATACAAAAAGATAATATTATATAGATAATAACATTTTGTTTATTTAAATCAAATTTTTGGTGTACATCAATTTTTGAATTTGTAACCTGTAATTTTTGTTAAAATATTGATTAGTCAAATTTAAATTTGTATATTTCATTTGCGGGGTATTTATTTAATCAATTTTTAATAAATATGTTGTTTTTTATTTCTCAGTATTCATTAGATACCCTTGAGCAACCTTCCGATTCCGGTTCTTATCCCGATGAAATTTATCAGAGAGGTATTAATTCCGCACATTATGTCAGAGGAGAAATCCAAAACCGTATTTCTGAAGAAGTAAGAAAAGATACCTTATCTCTTTGCAGATTAATAAAAGAAATGACTTTTGAAATTATGGATCAGAATATGGAAGATTCTCATGAGGATCCTGCTCTTAATCGTCATCTCAATCAGGTAGCTTTTTTAGCGAAAGAAGTAGGTGAACAGCTTGGACTTAATGAAACGGATTTAAAAATCTTGGAAGCTGCGTCTCTTATACATGATGTCGGGAAACGCCTTTTAAATCCTGATTATTCAAAATTGGACAGAAAATTAACTGATGCCGAGTATGCTGTAGTCAGAAAACATGTCGACCTCAGTCTTATTTTATTAAACGGGATAATTCCAAAAGATATTTATAATGTTATCTCACAGCATCATGAAAATTACGACGGTACTGGATATCCTTTTGGTATTGAAAATAATCATATTGGTCTTTTGTCAAGAATTCTTAGAGCTGTTGATGCTTATCAGGCTATGACTTCACGCAAGCATAACGTTGGAAGAAAAAAAGACGGTATAATGACATCCGATCAGGCACTTGAAGAATTGGAAAGAGGTAGCGGCAGATTATTTGATCCACAAGTTGTAAGTGTTTTAAAACGTATATCTTCTTCTTACGAAAGTTCCGGCAATATCTTAAATTAATTTTAAGAAGAATTTTTATTACATGTTTATATTAATAATTTCCTCGAACTTATCGGTGGTTGTTCGTCTTTTTCTATGGCATTTTTTATCTTCCAGAATAGAGTACATAATTTCTCCTTTTATGACCGAATCCACATGTTGGAGTGAAAAGATCAATCCACACATTGGAGAATACAGATCTTTTGTTTTTCCTTTGGAAGGAACGTAAATTTTGCCGATTTTATCTCCAAGATGAACCCTTTGTCCCAGTTTTTTTTCGAACATAACAATACCTGCTTCTTTTGCGGGGATTCCAAATCTGTCTTGTAAATAATATTGTTTTTTTGGTATTTTTACCTCTCCGGGAATAAATCCCTGGGATATTAGAATATTTATTATTCCGTCCAGACTTTGATTAATATATTTTTCTTTAATTTCAAGCGCTCCTCCAACTTCTACTGTTAATACAGGCAGTTTATATTTTTTAGTCATCTCTATTGCTAACATTCCTTTTTTACCTTTTCTTTCTACTATTATTTTTGAACCAAATGCTTTTGCCATTTCTCTTGTGCAGGTTGTGCAGTAATTATCTTCAAATTTATGTATACGTGTATGCGGGAGCAAAATTGATCTTTTACCGGAATCGTGGCAATCGATAGCAATATCGGCTTTTGAATAAAACTGTTTTTCAAGAGAATTTGCTATCAGATTACTTGCTGTTGTTGTATTTCTGTTATAACTGCGATTTAAGTCTTTATTGTCATAATGAACAAATCTTTTGTGTCTTTCAAAGCCGCTATTGTTTAATATTGGAAATATTATAAGCTCCCCTATTAATCTTTTCTCTATTTTATTTTTTTTACAATGTTCCAATATTTTTTTTACCAAAGCAATTCCATTTATTTCGTTCCCGTGGACGCCGCCTGAAATTACACAAGTTTTGCCTTTTTCTTTACCTTTAATAGTTAAATAAGGAATTTTAATTATTTTCCCCGGAATTTTAACTTTATGTTTTTTCATTAAATTATATTTCTTTTTTTGCCAGGAAAATAATACTATATTTCTAAATTAATGTCGTGTCGATTTTGCTGTTTATTTGCTGTATATTCGGACAGTAACTTATAAAATTTATCATTATGTCAAAACAGAAACAGTTGACAGTCAGAGTGAACGAAGACCTTTATGAAATGGCAAAATACAAGTGCCATGAACAATTTGGTATTGGTCTAAGCCCTCTTATAAAGGTGTTTTTGAAAGCTTTTGTTTCTCAGGGTGGTGTCGGCTTTTATATTGGGGATGAAGACTTATGTAATTTATTTCGTAAGTGGCTTATAAAAAAACGTATGAATAAAGATAAAAAAGGAGGGAGTCATATAGCTGGTCCATTTCTTAAGGATTTGTATGATATTTAGTTTTGTTTTTATTTATTCTGGAGCGGGTAACGGGAATTGAACCCGTATCTACTGATTGGCAACCAGTCGTAATAGCCATTATACTATACCCGCAATCTCAAAATTTTATACTTGTCTTACTGCCGAGGTTCCTTCCACGTGTCCTTCTCCGCTTTTTTCTTTTTTGTTTTTGTGAGGAGGTTCTCCACTTTTAAGAGTAGCTTTGTGAGAAAGATTATACCTTCCCATTTTATCAATTTCTATCAATTTTACTTTTAAGGTATCGCCTTCCGTAACCACGTCTTCCACTTTATCTATTCTTGTTTTTGCAAGTTCTGAAATATGTACAAGCCCTTCCTTTCCCGGCAAAAATTCGACCATAGCCCCAAAATCCAGTATCCGGGTCACTTTTCCTTCAAAGACGTCTCCTACTTTTGGTACATACGTTATCCTTTTAATCCATTCGACCGCTTTTTTTCCGCTTTTTTGATCCGGAGCGGTTACCGTTACCAATCCGTCATCTTCGATATCAATCTCGACATTGCATTCTTCTGTAATTTCCTGGATAGTTTCTCCTCCTTTACCGATAAGTACTCTTATCATATCGGTATCGATCTTGATAGTCATAATGAGAGGCGCGTATTTTGAAAGTTCTTTTTTAGGTTCGGGAACAACTTCAAGCATTTTTTCCATTATAAAGTCTCTTCCTTCTTTTGCTTTATTTAACGCATGTCTCATTATATCAAGGGATAATCCTTTAACTTTTATATCCATTTGAAGAGCAGTTATTCCCTCAGAAGTTCCCGTAACTTTAAAATCCATATCGCCGGCAAAATCTTCCATACCCTGTATGTCGCTTAATATTTTATAATTTTCCGGATTATCTTTATCTGTTACAAGTCCCATAGCTATTCCAGAAACGGGTCTTTTTATCGGTACTCCCGCACACATTAGTGAAAGTGTAGATCCACATGCTGAGGCCATTGAGCTTGAGCCGTTACATTTTAATATTTCTGAAACAAGCCACATTGTGTATGGAAATTCTTTTTTGTCTGGAATAACAGGTTTAAGCGCTCTTTCAGCAAGGTCTCCATGGCCTATTTCTCTTCGACTAGGGCCGCGGAGGGGTTTTATATCCCCCGTAGAATATGGCGGAAAATTATAATGGTGCAGGTATCTTTTTGTAATATCCTTATCCATAGTATCTATAAGCTGAGCATCGCCTGGTCCTCCCAGGGTTGTGATTGTCAACGCCATTGTTTCTCCTCTTTGAAATATTGCAGAGCCATGTGTGCGTGGCAAATAGTTTGGAATTACGGTTATAGATCTTATTTCATCAGGTTTCCTTCCGTCGATTCGAGTTTCTGATTCGAGGATTTCTTTTCTCATTCTTGCTTCCAGTAAATCTCCGAGAACTTCTTTAATGTCATTTTCAAAAATTTCCTCCGCTTCGATCTCCGATTCAAAATGTTCAATTAATTTCTCTTCCAGTGCTTTTTTTTCTTTATTTACTTCTTTTTTTGTTTTACCTCTTACGCTGTCCAACATTTCCTCATTCACAAAGGATTTTACTTTTTCAACAGTTTCTTCCGGTGATTTGACTATTTCTGCTTCAATTTTTTCAATTTCGAACTGCTTTGCATAGTCAATTTGAAACTGACAGATTTCCTTAATATGTTTGTGCGCCATTTCAAATGCCTGCAGAATTATTTCTTCGGGAACTTCATTAGCCGCAGCTTCAACCATCGTAATTGCATCCAAAGTTCCGGCAACAATTAAATCAAGTTTTCCTTCATCACACTCATCGTAAGTGGGATTAACAATCAGTTTGTTATCTTTATATCCCATTCTTACTGCTCCTATGGGCCCCTTAAAAGGCGCTCCACTTAAAATCAAAGCCATTGATGCCGCGTTAACAGCCGTAGTGTCCGGATTTATTTCGAGATCGGCTGATAATGCAGTACAGATCAGTTGTACTTCATTAGTTGTTCCTTTGGGAAAAAGCGGCCTTATGGGTCTGTCGGTTAAACGTGAAATAAGTACTGCATTTTCTGACGGCCTTCCCTCTCTTTTAATAAAACGACTTCCTTTTATTTTTCCAGCCGCATACATATTTTCTTCATAATCGACTGTTAAAGGTAAAAAATCAGCCCCTTCTCTTCCTTTATCTGAAATCGTAGCATTCGCTAAGATGACAGTATCTCCCAGGGAGACTGTTGCATACCCATTTGCGTATGTTGAAATAGGACTGTTAGTGATTTTGAATTCCCGCCCAGCGAGATTCATTTTGGCAATTTTTGGTTCCATATTGATGGGTTATAAGTTTTATAAAACCAAACAGGAACCAATTTTTTCTCAAGTGACAAGATTTAAAACACCAATTTTTCATGTTCTAAATCCTGTTACTTAAGATTTTTGATTCCTCTTTGGTAAAAATTATTTTAAAGATCGTTTTATTTATTTTCTTAATTTTAATTCCTTAATTAACTTTTCGTAATCATCTTTACTATGCAGCTTTAAATACTGGAGATGTTTTCTTCTTTTACCAACCAGATTTAGTAAACCTTTTCTTGAATGATCATCTTTTGGATGATTTTCAAGATGTTTTGACAGTTCATTTATTCGTTCTGTCAGTACAGCTATCTGGACTTGTGAAGATCCTGTGTCTTTAGGATGGTGTCCATATTTGCTCATTATTTTCTTTTTCTTTGGTCTATTCATATTTTTAAAAAAAATTAACAATGGTCAGTTTATCTAAATTAAAGTCTTTTGACAAGGGTAAAAACTAAATAATCATCTGTTTAAAGCCACCTTCTATATCTAAAATAACTAACCATAATAACGGCTATTGCCACTAATATTCCCGTTATTACAGGTAGCGAGAGAGGATGTTGCGCGAGAGGTAAATTATTAATATTCATTCCATAAAAACCCGTGATAAATGTAAGCGGAAGCATTATAACCGAGAAAATCGTAAGTATTTTAATAACGTTATTTGTATTGTGTGAAATAATGGATTCGTTGGTTTCCTGTAATGAAACCGCCAATTCCTGTAAGTTTTCCAGGTTGTTCCAGATTTTTTCTATTTTATCAACTATATCGTCAAAATATACGTCGAGTTTTTCAGGGAGAAATTTTTTATTTTTATGTTCAAGTTGGGCTATAATTGCACGTTGGGGCATTATTATACGTCTGAAATTAATTATATCTTTTTTCAATAATAATATATCCTTCAGCCGGTCCCTGGAATAATCCACTTCAAAAACATCAATTTCAAGTTCGTTTAATTGTTTGTAAAGATCGTCCAAAAGAGGAAATCCGTCCTCAAAAAGGTCGTCGATAATCATATAAAGGAAATAACCGCTTCCCAATCCCATGTATTCTTCTTTGGTCTTTTTGTTTTTTTTACATTTTGCAAAAAGATCTTTTAATAACGGCAAATCTTTGTGTACCGTTATAACGAAATTTTGACCTATGAAGATATTTAATTCCAAGCTATTGATGAGCTTTCTTTTCCCTTGTTTTACAGGAACGTTTAAGATTATAAAAAGATATTCATCATATTCATCTATTTTTGGCCTTTGGACCTCTTTAGAAAAACAATCCTCAATATCTAGGTGATGGAATTTATAGTTTTTTTTCAGGTATAAGGCGGCTTTTTCATCAAGGTTATTAATTGATACCCAGGTGAAATTTTTTTCTTTATTCTTGATTTTCTCTATTACAGGTTTATTTATCATGCCCAGAATATAATGTTTTATATGTGTTTTTTCAATCTATTATAAAAAATAACTTAATTTATTATAGCCTAATATTTTGAGGGCTGTTGACTTTGGAAAGCGCTAAAGTAAAATACTTGGCATGGACTACAAAAAAATTATAGCTGATTCTTGGTCATTTACACAAAAAAATAAAAAACTTATCATTTGGTTTGGTTTTATTCCCTCACTTTTTACGACTACGGTGGGGGTGGGCTATTTTGCTTATCAATTTTTTGCTTTTAAACAATCGTATTTGTTTAGTGATGTGGATAAAAGTTTTCTTCATGACGTAGCTACTTTTATATGGACTTTTATTCAACAGCATGTTTCATGGACAGTTCCTCTGATTATTGCTGCGGTTCTTTTTGGAATTATTTATTTCTTATTTCCGACTTTGGCAAAAGCCTCTGCGATTCAGTCCATCGCAAGGAACAGGAACGGACAGAAAGCAGGTGTTGGTGCCGGATTCAGGTATGGAATAATGTCTTTTTTACCACTTTTTGAATACCATCTTCTAATAAAAACTTTTGCATTTTTTTCAATTTTGATTGAAATGTCTTTTGTTTTAAGGAACCTCGGACCGGTTATTTTTAAGCTTTTTATGCCAGTATTTATTATTTTGATAATTTTAAGTCTTATATTGACTCTGCTTTTCACTTATACGGATTTTTTTATAGTTATTGACGGCTGTAAAGTGTTTGAATCGATGAAAAAAAGTGCAAAATTGGTTGTTGTTCATCTAAAACATACTTTTTTAATTACTATTCTAATGTTAATTATCGGCATAAGGATAGTTATTCAGGCTATTTTGGTGTTTTTGATACCGGCTTTGATAGTACTTATCACAGGATATATTGCAGCTGTTGCTTTGCCTGTCACAGGCGTTATCGTAGGTGGAATCGTAGGTTTTTTAGCTCTTTTAATAGCTGCTTATTTGAACGGTATCGTTGATATTTTTTCATATACTGTCTGGACTTTTACTTTTTTGGAATTGACTTCAGAAAAAGAGATCACCGCGAGAGATGTATTTAAAGATGAAATCGCAGAAAAAAAACAACATGACTATAAGGGACATAAAAATCTCTAATAATGTCCGGAAGGTTTCTTTTTAAATCTAAAGATACCAATCAATAATATTACAAATACTATTATATAAGCCAATGTTATTACTCTGGCATCCGTATATACTTTGTAAAAAAGCGTTTCAGGAAAAGTTATTTCAATATCGCTTATTGCCAGGTAGGCAATAAAAATTACCAAAAAATGAAATATTTGATCTATAATGAAGGGTTTTGCTTTGCCGTTTTTTCTGTTTTTAATACCGTATTTCACTTTAGTGGAATCTATAAAAAAATGTATGAAACTTATTGCAAAAATAATTATAAGCAACCAAAAATACCCCGCAATCAAAAAGGGTAAAAGTAATATCGCTGTAATTAAGAAATGAATGAGCGAATGGATAAAAATTCCTTTCTTTTTTTTAATTTTCCATTCTACAAGTTTTGTAGGCTGAAATATAAAGTCGCCGAGTAAATGTGCGAGAATCAAATAGGAAAGGATCATTATTGGTTTTTTAAATTTTCATTGGTTCTTACAATCATCGTAGCGCTTATTTGTTCCGCAAGGGTGGTATTTGTGCTTAAAAGTTTTTTAAAATTATCTTTGGAAAGAATGAATATTTCACAGTCGGTAGCTGTTTTCGCCGACGCGTTTCTTGGTTCCTCGGAAACGAGCGCCATTTCCCCAAAAAACCCTCCCTGGTAGATATCGGCCACTTTTTCAGGAGTTTCCCCCTCCTCTTCGGGTTCGTGATATATCGTTACGGTGCCTTTTTTTACAATATAAAGAGCGTCTCCATCGTCCCCTTCCTTAAACAGTATATATTTTTCAGGGTAATACATTAAAACTATTTTTTTGATAATTTCTTTATGAAGCTCCTCGTTTAAATCTGAAAAAAGAGGAATCTGCTTTAACAGTGGTAAAACAACGGAAACATCTACATTTTTATTATTCATAGGAAAAGGTTATTTATATTAATATTATACCATAATTTTATCAAAAACCAACAGCTGATTGACATATTTACGCTTTTGTATTATAATTAAATAGGACGTTTAAAAATAAAAACAAATATTACGAATGATAACATTATCCCAAAATAAAAAGATAGCTATATCGGCCTTAGCATTATTTCTGGTATCTTTTGTTCTGATGCTTATATTTCTTGAGAATAAACATATTGGAAAAGATCCGAGCCAGGCTAATGTATTTAATATAGGCTCTCATCATTCTCCAAAAACAGAGCCAAATATTGAAGAGTTATATAAAAATTATCTGACTGATCGCGATGCTCCGTTTTTTGTGAGCAATCCCGAAGGAAAAATCAAATATGCAAATGGAGGGTTTTGCAATCTTTTATCAGTGGAATTTGATGAATTTAAAGGATCTTTATTTTTCGATTACATAAATAACAAAGATCTTTCTGAATTTTTTCCAAAATACACAAAAATAATTCAAAACGGTGAAAGTATAGAAGGACTAGGACCGTATCGTATGATTAAAGATGATCGTGAAATTATGGTGCTTTTAAGTGCTTATCCTGTTCTAGAAAATGATAAAATCAATGAAATCGTTTTTTCTCTAAAAGACCTTACTGAAAGAATTGAGGAATTAAATGATTACGGAAAAGAAAATAACGACGAGGAAGAAGAAGAAAAACACTGGATCAGGAATCTTTATCCCAAAATTAAAGACGTGAAAAATGATGATATAAGAATGGTTGTTGATAGAATTACGTATAATAATAAATAGCTTTATTTAATTGCGTGAATTAAAATCTTCGAGTAAAATTTTGCTCGATTGTAACTTAGGTCATGCAAAAATACTCCGCCAGAGAAGTTGAAAAAAAATGGCAGGAAAAATGGAAATCAACAAATCTTCATACAGTCGATTTAAAAGATTTTAAAGACAAATATTATAATCTTGTGATGTTTCCTTATCCTTCCGGGGATAAGCTTCATATCGGGCATTGGTATAATTTTGGTCCCGCCGACAGTTGGGCCAGATATATGAGAATGAAAGGGAAAAATGTCTTTTCTCCGATGGGATTTGATAGTTTCGGCTTACCTGCGGAAAATTATGCGATAAAAACAGGCGTTCCTCCTGCTGAAAGCACCAAAAAAAATATTGAATATATGAAAAAACAGCTAAGCGAAATGGGCGCTATGTATGACTGGAACAAAACGCTGGCAACGTCTGATCCGGATTATTATAAATGGACACAATGGATATTTTTACAATTATATAAAAACGACATGGCTTATAAAAAAGAAGCTCCTGTAAATTGGTGTCCGAGCTGTAAAACCGTTCTTGCGAATGAACAGGTTCAAGACGGCTATTGTGAAAGGTGCCAAAGTGAAATTTCAAAAAAGGATTTAAGCCAGTGGTTTTTTAAAATTAGTAATTATGCTGAAAAACTCCTTGATTATGATGAACTTGACTGGCCTGAAAAGACTATTCTCATGCAAAAAAACTGGATAGGTAAAAGTGAAGGATGTGATATTGATTTTCCTTTGGAGGATAATAGTGAAATTTTGACTTGTTATACGACTCGGCCGGACACGATTTTTAGTGTAACTTTTGTAGTTATATCACCTGAACATCCTCTGGTTGATGAATTTGTAAAAGGTACCAGATATGAAGAAGATGTTAGAAAAGTGCGAAAAAAAATTAATAAACAGACCCTTATTGAGCGTACTTCTGAAGGAGGAAAAGATAAAATCGGTTGCTTTTTGGGAAAATATGTAATTAATCCTGCAACTAAAGAAAAAACACCTGTTTATCTGGCAAATTTTGTGCTTATGTATGGTACTGGCGTTGTCATGGCAAATGCTCATGACCAGCGTGATTTCGAATTTGCCAGGAAATATAATATTCCACTTAAATTTGTTATTTCCGAAAACGGAAAAAAAATTGATTCGAAAGATTTTGAAGGTGCTTATACGGCTGATGGCATTCTTTTTGATTCAGGAAAATTTAGTGGAATGAACAATCGTGAAGCTCTGCCAAAGGTAATAAAATGGCTGGAAGGTATAAATTATGGTCGTGCAACTGTAAATTATAAACTTCGTGACTGGTTGATAAGCCGACAAAGGTACTGGGGAGCTCCAATTCCAATTATTTATTGCGATAAATGCGGTGAAGTTCCGGTGGAGGAAGACGATTTACCGGTCATTCTTCCCGATAATGTGGATTTTTCACCGAGAAGTGACGGAAAATCTCCTCTTGCTAATCATGAAGGCTTCAAATACTGTAAATGTCCAAAGTGCGGCAGAGACGCTGAACGGGAAGTTGATACAATGGATACCTTTGTCTGCAGCAGCTGGTATTTTTTGCGTTACCCCTCAAGTAACCTGAAAAATAAACCATTCGATAACAAAATTACAAATGAATGGCTGCCTGTTGATATGTATATCGGGGGACCCGAACACGCGTGCATGCATCTTTTATATGCCCGGTTTATAAATATGGTTCTTCATGATCTCGGTTATATAAATTTCACAGAGCCTTTTGACAAATTGGTACACCAAGGAATGATTACGAAAGACGGGGCAAAAATGAGTAAATCCAAAGGGAATGTAGTCAGCCCTGATGAATTTGTTGAGAAATATGGAAGTGATGTTTTCAGAATGTATCTTATGTTTATGGGTCCTTTTACCGAAGGTGGAGACTGGAATGACAGTGGAATTACCGGTATTGCAAGGTTCGTTGATAAATTTTGGAATCTGGTGAATTCGGATCCGCGCAAGGTCAAAGATAAAAACGCTCTGAAAAAAAACCTGAATAAATTGATAAAAAAAGTTACCGAAGATATTGAAAAAATGCATTTTAATACTGCAATTGCGGCATTGATGGAATTTGTCAATTTCGCGGGAAAGAATGGAACAGATAAAAATTCAAAAAAAGTTATTACAAAGCTTATTGCTCCTTTAGCTCCTCATCTGGCCGAAGAATGTTTTGATGTTTTGGATGAAAAATATAGTGTTGCGGATTCAAAATGGCCCGAATATGATCCGAAACTTATTGTTGATGAATTAATTACAATAGGAGTACAGGTAAATGGAAAAGTCAGGGGAGAGATTGAGGTTGCCAAAGATGCGAGTAAAGAAGAGGCTTTGGAAATTGCAAAGTCCGATGAAAATGTGATGAAATATCTTTCAAAAGGAAAGATTGTTAAAGATATTTACGTTCCGGGTAAAATATTAGGTTTTGTAGTGAAATAATTTATTGAACAATTTCTATTAAGTGCATGGTTGGAGATCCCTCAGCCATTATTGATATTTCATCAACGACTATTGTTGCCGGATTTTCTTCATTGTATGTTTCTAAAATGGAAATATGGTCCTTAACTTCAGAATCCAGAAAATATTCATTTTCATCCTGAATTTCCGGAGGAAGTTTTGAAATATCTTCGCTGGAAACGTGAAAATGCGGAACATTTTCCTCTACATAGAAGTCCTTATATATAATCCATCCGTTTAATTGAGCCTGACCTGTATATTTTTTTCCAAGGTCATTATCGGTTTCCAGATTCCATGATGTTTTTTCCTCAGTTTGCTGTACGCATGCCGTCAATAGAATTACCGAAATGACCGTCAGTATAATTTTTTTCATATTATTTTTGTTAAATTTTCTATAAATTAACTTTTTTTTGCTTTTTCTGCAATTTTTAGGTGTTGAATAAATTTTAACAACAATTTTTATTAATAAATTTTGTTATTGATCAAAGGATTTATTTTATTAATTTAAGAAATTTTTGTTGTTTGTATTTAAAATAATAAAATATTCGTGCAATGACAGATTTGCTGTGAACGATAGGATCGCTGAAATTCGGTTACGATACCTTTCGCTTCCGTGGATCGTCTCATTCCCGTGAACATTCCAAGAATAGTTCACGAGATGTCCATTGATATCTCGATCTAGTTTTTCCACCAGAGAAAGGAGCAAGAAATGTACGTCAACAGGTGGTCCATTTTCCTCTTCGTCCTGGCGTTTCTGTACAATTCGTGCAGCGACAGAGACTTCAACTTCGCTTCCGGAAACAATTCCGGCAACAGCATGGAGTACGGAGGCTACAAAAGCACGTTCAAAATCCCCCTGCCCAAAGGCTACGACTGGGAGATCACCCAGTCCTGGGCGGAACACTGCAGCGACTGCAACAGGAAGTACCATGACTGGGACTACTGTTCCAACAGCATGTCCCATACCTGGAACTGCTGTAAGTACGCCTGGGACTTCAATCTTCCGGGCAACGCAGACAAGGGCAAGCCTGTTCTGGCTTCCGCCGACGGCCGGGTCAAGAAAATCAACGACAGCAACGGCTGGGGGTACTACGTCGTGATTGATCACGGCGACAATCTCTGTACCAGATACGCCCACCTTCTGCCCGGTTCGACCGAACATCTGAGCGTTGGTCAACATGTCTGCCAGGGACTTATCCTCGGCGAGATCGGCAAAAGCGGAGACAGCGAGGGATACCATCTTCATTTCCACTTCGAGAACTGCGATGAAGGTGGGATTTCCATTCCTCATTCCTTCACCGACGGCAACAACATTCCGACGTGCGTGCGCGAGGACGATGTCTACGACGAGTACGGCAGCTATTCCGCTCTCGTACTTTCCAACGAACTCAAGTGGAACTGCGAGGAAGGCAGTGTGCTTTTCAACGGAGGAGTCCTGCCCAACAACGGCTGGCTCGAAGCCGAGTGCGGCGATCTTTCGGCGTGTCCCCTGATCCCGAACTGCAACAGGGTTTCCGACTACGAGTTCAGCGACGATTCTTCGTTGTCTGAATTGATTCGTCCGGCAGCGGCATATCTCTTCAGCGAATGTGCTCTGGACGGCAAGTCGGACAGAGGTTTGCATCCTCATGACAACCTGACCCGTGCAGAAGCACTCAAAATTCCAATGTTTCTGTTCGGGCTCATGGGCAACTGCGGTATGAACGAGCCGTTTTCCGATGTTCATCTCGGAGACTGGTTCTATAAGACTGTGGTCTGCGCTGTGAAACACGGCATCATCAATTCCTCCAAAACCCTCTTCCATCCAAACGAAGAAGCCAACTTCGTGGAAGCGGCAAAGATGGTCGTGGAAGCCGCGTCCAAATGGGGTGTCATCGACATCAAAAATCCGGGGACCGGCAACTTCAAATACATCCCCCATTCTCACTGGGGCTACAAATACGTCGAAACGCTCTATTCCTATGGTGGTCTCAACGACAACCATACCGACTACAGGCCGGACAGGAGTATCGAACGCGGCGATTACGTGGTCATGGTGGCCTCCGTGTCTCCGTGCTACTGTCCAAACATCATCTGCGAATCGGGCTGTGTCTGCGATCAGGCCTACTTTTCCTGTATCGACCTGGACGATCACAGCTCCGGGACAGGCGGTCAGGATCCACCTCCGGATCCTGAACCGTATGATCCTCCTGATCCTCAGGATCCGGAGCCCGTGCCCCGTGATCCCGAGCCCGTGCCCCGTGATCCCGAGCCCGAGCCCCGAGAACCCGAGCCCGAGCCGGTCAATCCCGGAACGTGGGTCTGTGATCCCGAGGTCGGATATACGGTTTACCTGTATTCGCCGGGATCATTCCTTGACATCGCGACTTCGGCCCCGGGTATCTTTCAACAACAGATGCCCTCCGACTACGGTCTGAACGTGGTCTTCGAGTGCGATGATCTTCCCGCCGCAATGCTGGTCGATGCCGTCGGTGAGATTATTCTCATGGTTGAAGATGACGGCCGTCCGCCAATGGCGATTTGGGAGAACTACGAAGACGACCTCATGATCACTCCCCCCAAGTCTTTCGACCAGATGACCTTCGAGTTCCTGAGTGCTCCTCAGCGAATACTCGTACGAGTTCCCGCCCTCTGAAAAAATCCAAACTAGAACGAGATAAAAGAGGGGCAGACTGCCAAAAGCAGTCTGCCCTTCTCATCAAACAAAAGCTATTAATATTATTCTTTCTTATCCCCTAGAGTTCTAAAGAATCTTGCTATTTTTTTTCTTTGCAGCGCTATATATCCTAATACAGAAGCTGCTAAAATAGTTCCGGGTACATCGGGTGAAGATGCAGAATTTTCTCCTGATATATCGCAATCACAACCTCCTCCCCCAAACATTTCTACATTTGCGGCGTTTACATTTACACACGAATTGGGACCAAATATTTCAGGATATGGTACGGTTTGTACATTTCCGTTTAATGTAACCAAGGGCTGACATTCGCAAGTATTTCTGTTACAAGCTTCTTCAATTCCTTTATAACCTTCACTTGAAGAATCACATTGTTCTCCTTCATCCAGTTTTCCATTTCCACAGGTTTCCAAAGCACAATCTTCAGGGCAGTCGTATACGTTTTCAAATTCATCCTCACATATCCCGTTAAAATTACACTCTTCTGTTATTTCTTCTTCCGGAATATCTTGTGAGGGAACTGAGTCCGGTTTTTGAGTATCTATTCCAGGAGTGTCAATTTCCTGTTCGAGGTCGGCTGTGTCTTCTTCTATTTCTGCAATATCAGGTTTTCCTTCGACTATATCAGGTTCAATTTCAACTACATCCGGTGCTTCGATCACATCCGGTGTAGGTTCGGGTTGTGGTTCAGGCTGCTGATCAGGTTGAGGCAAGGTACAATCTCCCGGTTCTTCGGGATTTGGAACTGTTCCGGGAGCACATTCACAATTTGCAGTACAATTTTGAACGTCCGGGATACTCGGATCACATTCTTCGCCATCGTCCAAAACTTCATTCCCACATGGCTCTTCCTCGCATCCACCTTCTCCATCAGAAATTAATGGATCAGGACATTCACAATTCTCTGTACATTGAGAATCAATTTCCGGGTCGCATTCTTCTCCGGGCTGAGATATCCCGTCTCCACATGGATCAGGAGTACATTCGGATAAATCGTATTGACAGTTGGAGTCACAGGATACCTGACCGTTTGGAAGATATCCTTCATGATCTCCGCAATTTGGTTGAGTTCCAAGGTCAAGTTGATCACATTCCTCACTTGGCTGGTTTACGATTCCATCATTACAAACCGGGGGAAATGAACATCCGCTTGTATCAAAATTACAATCATCGTCGCATCCGAGGTTTCCTTCACCCAGACCAAGGGTACTACATGTTTCGCCTTTTTTATCCCAACCGTCGCATTGTTCGTCCGGTCCTTCAGCTACATTATCTCCACATACAATACATCCATTTGTATCGTATTCCTGGCAGTTTTCCGCACAGGACAGAGAACCGCTTTCAAATCCCAGATCGGAACAGGTTGCTGTTCCAACGTCAGTACCATCACAAAGTTCATCCGGATCTTTTTCTCCGTCACCGCAAATATATCCACAATCACCTGTATCATAATTCTGACAGTCTCCCATACACATCAATGTTCCTGTTTTAAATCCGAAATCTGTACATGTAAAACCTCCTACATTTGTACCGTCGCATGTTTCCCCCAAACCAATTTCTCCATTTCCGCAAATAACTTCACATTGGCTTATATTGTAAGCCTGACAGTCTGCTGTACAAGTTAAAGTTCCTTCGTCAAATCCTCTTGTTTCACAGGTTTCATCGCCTACATTATTACCATCACATACTTCATCCGGGTCTATTTCATTATCTCCACATTCGTACTCACAACCGCTTGTGTCAAAACTTTGACAATCTCCAGAACATCCCAGTGTTCCAAAATCAAATCCTTC
>WJKQ01000060.1 GCA_014728975.1 Candidatus Peregrinibacteria bacterium
ATTTTAGCGCTTTTACAGAGAGTCCACTCGTTATACGACGAGGTCGGTAATCATTGAAAACTCTTTACCGCCTCAACACGGGCTTCGTGATTCTCATCTTGTAAAAGAGTACCATATTTGGTACTCTTTTATTATACGAACGGGGATTATCAGAGAAATGGCTCGGCTCGCAAATTTCCCAAATTGCCTACGCTTCGCTTCGGCAACTTCTCATAAGCCCGATGTTAGCCAAAATCGTTTCGCGATTTTATCTAATGTGCGGCTCCGCCGCTGTTATCCTTATCACTTCCGCCTTCGCTAAAGCTTCGGCGGACAAGTCGCGCCTTCGTCTACCAGAGGCTATGCGAAATGCCGCTTCTCGCCTCCGGCGCGGCGCCACTTCGCATGAGCCGCAGCACATTATGTGAAATACATATTTTCCTTTTGGGGATATTGCCCCAGCTCTTAAAAAGAACCCAATTTTATTATATGTCAGAACTATATCGTCGTCTCCCATTCACGCGCGAGACAAAACGTCCCACAAATAAAACCTCCGAACGAAGAATGAAACAACGACTTTTGCGTTTGCAAGAGGAATTAGATCGTGTGCAAGACAAACTCTCGTATCAACAAAATGAATTGACATCAGATGTTGCAGGTTTGTTAGAAAAAAGAAACACGCTTCAAAAAGAAATAGCAAAGATTGAATTCTCACTGCTTAGTGAAGAAGAAAAAAACAAGCGTCTTACTGAACTGGATCAAGCAATAGAACATTTGGATGTTCTTGAAGAAAAAAAACGCCAGCGTAGTAATTACGAAACAAATCGACAATTCATCGTTGCACGCAAAGAAGTACAAGAAAAAAAGCGGCGCATTCCGGCGGAGGCGTGGCATATGTATGTAACACAAAAAGAAAAGCTAGAACTGAAAAACAATGAACGGCATCTTGAAGAAGCGGCCAAGGAAGCGATCGCGTCTGGTATTGCACAACTCAAACGAACACTTGAGGGAATCAGACATGTTAAAGGAAGACTCCCGGGCTTGATTGTGTTTCCAGAAACAACCACGCGGCCGCTTTCTTATGCAGTAGAGCCACTTTTAAAAAAGGTCTATGGAGAGCATCAACAAGAGATGCCCAGGCGAGTATTTGTAAAAACATTTTCTGCTCATCAAACAGATAAAGAATGGAAAATGGAGCAAGAAAGAAATAAGAGCAGGACTCGCATTCGTAACGCAATAAGAGAGAAACAAGAAATAATCGAGAAAGTAAAGCGAGATGTAAAAAAATACCGTCCCCGTACCAAAGAATATCAATCTGCAAGTGAACGGCTTAACCGACTGAAACGCGAAAAGAAAGAGCTACAAGACCGGATGGTGAAGGAAGCAGAACGTATCCATAAGATTGAACATGGTGCTGACCTTGTGGCAATGAATCAACGCATTAAAAAAATTGTGTCGAATATACCCGACGAGTCCATTGTCGTGATTGATGATCTTATTGGCCAGGGGCGAACTTTTCGTGCGCTTGAAAATGCATTCAAAAATACCGGATGTAATGATGTGCACTATTTCACTTTTTTCTCCTCACCCAATCCATTGGAAGGCCTACCTATAGAAAAAGAGAGATTTTCTTCAGGAACCATTGTTAAAGGAACAGCCGGATTGGTGACCGAATTTTCAGAAGAGAAGGAGGGACAAGAAGTCCATCCTGATTTTGCATATGATCGAATTGTTGAAGCAGATACTGCCTGGAATAGTCTATTCTTCTATGGATTTCCATTTCGGTCAAAAAAAGAGGAAGCGACAGGCGTGCTCAAAGACCAGATGGATTCAAGCCCTTATGTTGTGCGTTCCGAAAAAAAGAATCCTGCCTTAATGCGCAGTGTGCGACAACAGTATCGTACATGGGGAGAAGAAGCGCTAGAAAATATTTAACCGATCGACATAAAAAAAATAAAAATAATCCAAGACGCTAAATCGGATTGTATTGAATATGCAATTGATACAACTTTTAGCGTAGATGAGGCTGAGTGGACGAAAGAGTTAACCAATGAAGAAAGAGAATTTATAAAGGAAAAACAAACAAATTCAAAATTTTAATTAGAATAAGTATGAAAATTGGAATAATCGGTTCAATGCAATTTACTGAAAAGATGGTTGAAATAAGAGATAAATTGAAGGAAATGGGGCATGATACTTTTATTACTGAGCTTCATTATGATTTCATCGGAAAAACTATTGCTGAAAAGGAACAGATAAAAAAAGACCAAATGGACGGCAATATTGATACGATCAGGGAATTTTGGGACTTAATGCAGGGCGCTGACGCAGTTTTAGTGCTCAATCTTGAAAAAAATAACATTGAAAATTACATTGGCGCCAATACTCTAATGGAAATCGGCTTTGCCCATGTGCTCAATCAAAAAATATTCTTTTATAATCCCATGCCTGACATGCCATATTGCAGAGAAGAATTGGAGGCGGTGCATCCTATTGTCATAAACGGAGATTTGGATTTAATTAAATAATGCAGGGCAGGAGAGGATTGAAAATACGAAATAAGAAATTCGGAACAGATTCTAAATTCTAAAATTTAAATTTTTATTGCTTATGTGGAAGAAAATGTCATCAAAAGAAATATTTTCTCATTCGCGCTTGACTTTAATTGAAGATGAAGTTGAATTGCCAAATGGCATTAAAACAACATATCTAAAATTTAAAGATGATGGCAGCAGCGCGGGAACAATAATCTGTAAACGAGATGATGGCAAAATATTGGTGCAGAAAGAATATTCATATCCGCCAAATCAAAAACTTTTTCAATTTCCTGGAGGAACTATTTCCGCAGATGAGGATTTGAAAGAGGGGATTAATCGCGAGCTGATGGAAGAAGCAGATTTAAAGGCAAATAATCTGGAATTGATAGGGGAGTATTTAGTTGATAATAGGCGTTCTACTGCAAAATTTTATATATTTTTAGCAACTGAACTTGAAGAATCATCACTTCCAGCAGATGAAGAGGAAGATATTGAGAGTTTTTGGTTTTCTGAGCAGGAGATTGATGAAATGATTGCCAAAGGGCAGATAATTAATTGCCATCTGATAGCTGCTTGGACTTTTTATAAATTAAAAAAATAAAATATGTCAGTAAAAATAACTTACTTTGTTCACGGCACTACAACTGATAATGAAAAAAATATTTCATCAGGATGGAAAGACGTTGGCCTTTCAGAATTAGGGATTCAACAATCTAAAGATTTGAAAGATAAAATAAAAGACAAGAAATTTGTTGTTGTTTTTTGTTCTGATTTGAAAAGAGCAGTTGATTCCGTTGAATTGACATTTAATGGTGATGTTGAAATAATCAAGGATAAAAGGTTGAGAGAATGCAATTATGGTAAATATAATGCCAAGCCCTCTGAAATTGTTGAGCCTATGCAGGAAGAAAATATTACTAAAAGATTTCCAGAAGGGGAGAGCTATGAAGATGTAAAAGCGAGAATTCAAGATTTTCTGAATGATTTAAAAAAGAATTATAATGGCAAGCATATTGCTATAGTGGCGCATAAAGCTCCTCAGCTGGCTCTTGATGTGCTTTTGAAAAATAAAACCTGGGAGCAAGCTTTTGAAGAAGACTGGCGAAAAACCAAATCCTGGCAGCCCGGGTGGGAGTATGTTTTAAATTAATTACATAAATTATGAAAACAAATTTTTTCAGAAAAGATTTAAATCTTAAAAAAAGATGGTGGCATAGGTTATTTTTTGTTTTATTTATACTTATAATAATAGGTTCCATTGGCTATGAAGCAGTAAATTTTATTAATTATTATAAGACATTACAATGGGAAAAGGTGGATACTTTGTTAAATAGAATAAAGGCCGAGGCCAACACAATTGGAAGACTCTTGAAACCAGGAGAGAAAGTTGCTGAGATAGATAG
>WJKQ01000002.1 GCA_014728975.1 Candidatus Peregrinibacteria bacterium
ATCAAACTGGAATAATCCCACCAGTCCCCAGTTCAATGCACCAATTACTACCAGTATCAGTGCAATCCAATCAAGAACGTTTAGTTTTTTCATATTTTTTTAGATTAAAAACTATAACTGTTGATAGTACAGCTTGTTTCCTGGAATATGTCAATTTAATGGGTTTGACATATTTCCTGGCTCAGTCATGCCTTCTAAAAATTCAGGATGATAATTTCGTATGTAAGGTAGGTGGCCAGCGCAACCCAAAGCGTATAAGGTATAAGCAAAATGGAAGCTGTTTTTGAAATTTTCCAGCTTATTACAATAAGGATCAGAAGTGTCATTTCAAGTAAAATCATTTCGCCCCAGGATTCCAAAATCATTTGTTGGCCAAAAAACAAACAGGTCCATCCGACATTAAGAATTGCGTTTAAAATCAGAAGAGTAATTGCCCAGTGGTATCTGGATCCACCTTTTTTATGCAAAAGCGATGCAAAAAAACCGTGAGGAGTTTTTCCTTTGTTCCAGATTAACAGAGCCGCTATCGTGGTAAGTATAAATATTATATTCCAGGCGACGGGAAACGCCCATTTGGGCGGAGTAATCTCGGGACGAATCAGCTCAGTATTGTACCAGCTCATCCCCTGATTGGTGAAATAAGTTCCCAAAAGCGCGACAAGTATCGTTATCAGTGGGATAATAATATAATTGGGTTTGAATTTCATAGGAATTTGTTAGTTTTTTTAAATATACCATACAAAAAAAAGTATTGAATAGTTTTAGACAGGAGGGTATTTTTTATAGCCTTAAAAAATTTTATGGATTATTTAAATAAGATTCCTGAAAGTTTTGAAACGGCTTTAGGCGGTATAAATGAAATCCGTTTTGATCTTGAAGATTATCAGATTATTTATTTACGCTCCAGGTTAAGACTTTTTATGGAAAAGATCGATGATCATAAGTGTTTTTTGGATGTCAGTAAGGTTTTTATTAAGGGAACCCAATACTTTTTGGATGGAGTTAAGACAAAAATTCTTGATGACAATGATGCCTGTACAAAAATTAAAGATTCTGATGAAAAATTGGAATCCGTTCTTCCCGGGATTGATTCATTAAAGGAAAAAACTGATCAAAACGCTGATCATCCGATTTTGGATCATGTTGTTTTTGTCGTTGCAGATGAAGTCAGAAAAAAAATTGCTGAATTTTTAAAAATATTTACCGCTAATTCTGAGGCCTTTGATGAAAATAAAATTGACGATTATTTTCGAAATTTCTTATAAATCGTTTCTTTCTCTTAATTTTGCTTCAACGTCCGCAATTTGAGTCTTTACTCTTGTCGATCTTTTTCTTCGTTGAGAAAATATTCTGGAGAACAATCTTTTTATATATTCAAAATAATACTCAATTTCAGAAATAGTTGTTTTCAGGTATGATATTCGTTCCTCCCTATTTTTTCTTGTTGATCTTCTTATGCAGATTTTTCTGTGTAATCTCTCGTGTTCTGAATGTAATTCTTCCATTACTTTGTTCATTTCGTTATTAATTTTTTGAGCAGTTTCTTTATCTTTTGATCCGCTTAATTCAAACATCCATCTTCCAATTGTTTCTCTTAATCGCGCATTTTCACTTCCCGATAATTTTTGATGCAGTTCTCTTAATGTTTCAACAGTTTCAAGAATTTTTCTTTCAGTATAACTTAAAGGTTTTTGATTTTCCCTCTCGTATAGGTCCTTTCCTGGATTATTTTGATCTGGAGTTTGAATTACTTTAACCACCCGCCCTGATATTCCCGGATCTGCAAGATCTAAAATATCCTGCTCCCGAGGTGGCAGTCCATCCAATATATCTATTACTTCAGCAGGTAATTCTTCTCCTTCTTCATTGTTTGGTTTATCCGGATTCATATGTATTTTATTATAAAGATGTAATTATAGCTATTTTGCCGATTTTGTCAATAACAGAATACAAAACTGCTGCCTGTCAATATACGTTTGTATTTGTTTATAGTTACATATAGACTTGGTAATTATTCCAAAAAAAATATTTCCGATGTCAATGGTTCTGTAAATGAAGTTTTGTCCAGTTTAAGCGATCGCCTTGTAACTCAATTGTTTATTTACATGGTCGCAAATACTGAACGAAGCTCGAACCTATTTTAGGGACAAGTACAGCTAAATGAAAAAGCTTCCTAGGAAGCTCGCGGCGGCGCCACACCTTTTCGGCCGGCGCGTGAATGGTCGGGGTGACAGGACTTGAACCTGCGACCTCACGCACCCCATGCGTACGCGCTAGCCAACTGCGCCACACCCCGATTATTGTATTTTTAGGCCGTTATTATTGTCCTTGTCTATTTTTACTTTTGAGCCTTCCTTTACTTTACCTTCGATAATTTTTACCGCAAGAGGATTTTCAATTTCTTCCTGAATTAAACGCTTTAGCGGGCGCGCACCAAAATTTGAATCTTGTCCCCTTTCAGCCAGATATTTTAACGCGCTGTCTGACAATTCAAGGTTTATATGCTGTTTGTTAAGTCTTTTTGCAAGTTTTTCGATCTGGAGTTTTGCTATTTCTACAATTTCTTTTTCGGTAAGTTTGTTGAAGATGACTATATTATCAATCCTGTTAAGAAATTCAGGTTTAAAGAAATCTTTCAAAAGTTTATCCACTTTTAAATCGAGTGCGGTTTTTTCGCCTTTAAATTCAAGGATTTCTTTACTTCCAATGTTTGAGGTAAGAATAATTATTGTATTTTTGAAATTTACTCTTCTTCCTTTTGCGTCGGTGACGTGGCCTTCATCCAAAATCTGAAGAAGTATATTAAAAACCTGCGGGTGTGCCTTCTCCACTTCATCAAAAAGTATGACTGAATATGGTCTTTTCCTTATTTTTTCAGTAAGTTGTCCGCCCTCGTCAAATCCGACATAACCGGGAGGCGATCCTATGATCTTTGAAATACTGTGAGATTCCATGTATTCGCTCATGTCCAGGCGGGTCAATGCTTTTTCATCGTTAAAAAGGAATTCAGCTATTGTTTTCGCAAGTTCTGTTTTTCCCACTCCAGTTGGTCCCAAAAACAAGAATGATCCAAGAGGGCGTTCTTCCCCGGATATATTTGCTTTTGATCTACGTATGACATTGCTTACTTTTTCAATCGCTTCCTCCTGTCCGACTACCCGTTTTTTTAATTCTTCTTCAAGCTTTAAAAGTTTGTCGGTTTCCGCGGACTGCAATTTATTTACAGGAATACCCGTCCACTTGCTTACCACGTTGGCAATATCTTCCGCGGTTACTTCCTCTTTTAACATTCTATTTTCGTTCTGAATTTCTTTAAGTTTGTTTTCGAGGTTTTTAACTTTTTCGTTGAGTTCTGGAATATTTCCGTATCGAATTTCAGCCACTTTATCAAGTTTTCCCTCTCTTTCATATTTTTCAGCCCGATTATTCAAATTATCGATTTCTTCTTTGGCTTCCCGGATCCGGTCGATAATATTTTTTTCATTCTGCCAGATTAATTTCATTGAATTCAATTTTTCTTTCTTTCCGGCAATTTTTTTCTCTACTTTATCAAGTTTATCCTTAACGTTTTTCTCCTTTTTTAATGCTTCTTTTTCAACTTCTAACTGTCTTATCTCTCTTTCAAGTTCATCAATTTCGGAAGGGGAACTTTCAAGATCAATTTTAAGAACTGCTGTTGCTTCATCTATAAGGTCAACCGCTTTATCCGGAAGAAAACGATCCGTGATGTATCTGTCAGAAAGAGCTGCGGCTGAAATGATCGCCTCGTCAAGAATTTTAACTCCGTGATAAAGCTCATATTTTTCTTTAATTCCACGAAGAATTGCAATTGTATCCTCAACAGAAGGTTCATTTACCTGTATCGGCTGAAATCTTCGCTCCAGAGCCGCGTCTTTTTCAATATATTTTTGATATTCTTTTAAGGTTGTAGCTCCGATCGCGTGAATTTCTCCCCGAGCAAGGGCCGGTTTCAACATGTTTGAAGCGTCCATCTGGCCTTCTACAGCTCCCGCTCCGACCAATGTATGAAGTTCATCAATAAAAAGTATGATATTCCCTTCTTTTTCCTTAATTTGTTTAAGAACAGCCTTAAGACGATCCTCAAATTCACCGCGATATTTGGTTCCGGCAATCAGCGAACCGAGGTCAAGCGCTAGTAATTCTTTATTTTTTAGGGTTTCGGGAACATCGCCCTGAACAATACGGTTGGCAAGACCTTCGACAATAGCGGTTTTTCCGGTTCCGGGTTCTCCAATAAGTACAGGGTTGTTTTTAGTTCTTCTGGCAAGAATCTGCATTAATCTACGAATCTCATCGTTTCGCCCAATAACCGGGTCGAGCTTTCCTTTACGCGCCATCTCGGTAAAATTTGTACAATATTTATCAAGAGCCTGATATTTTCCTTCAGGATTTTCATCGGTGACACGTTGATTTCCTCTGAGTTCTTGTATAATTGAACCGATGGTTTTTTTATCAAGTCCGTAATTATCAAATATTTCCGACAGCTCTGTCTTAACGTCAAGAAGCCCCAAAAGTATATGTTCGACAGAAATATATTCATCTTTAAATTTTTCGGATTCTTTTGAAGCCTGTGTTAGTACTTTTCTTATATTGTCGGAAATGTATTGACTTCCACCCTCCACCTGCGGGATTTGTTCAAGCAATTTTTCAACATCGGATTTGAGGTTTTCAATGTTGATTTCCAGTTTTTTCAATAGAGGAGTTAAAAGCGTGCCTTCCTGACCCAGCATTTCATAAAAAATATGGGCAGTGTCGATTTGCTGGTGATTTCTTGAACCTGCCAGCCGGCTTGCTTTCGCAATCAATTCCTGTGTTTTTTGTGTAAAATTGTGTCCAATCTGCATAATTTTTTTCGTTAAAATTAGCACTCCTGATTATAGAGTGCTAACTCAGTTTTGTCAATGTCTTGTTAGTATTTTTCTCTTACTTTAACCAGTTCTGTGGTGTCCCATACCTCAGCTTCGGCCTCAATCATTTTATAATTATCAATAATTATTCTTGCTGTACCTTCACTCCCTTCAGGTGCAAATTGTTCTTTTGCGAAGTCGCTGTTTGACGCGCAGAAAAACACTCTGTTGGTGTCTTCTTTTAATCTTGGAATTTTTTCAAGCGACTCCTCATCTTTTACTTCAAAACAAACGTTATCCTGAATTATTCCGTCGCCCTGTGGGATATATTTGTATTCCGCTTCGATAATGTTTTCTCCGGTAAAATCAATAATTACGTTGTAGTAGCTGATTTCATAATTTTCATTAAAGGGTTTTATTGATTTTATTTTCATGTCCGCAATCTGATCGCCTTCGCTTACCGCTTCCAGTTCAAAAGGATTTTCGATTGGTTTTTTCACAGCTTCTGTTTCTTTCTCTTCTTCTTTTTTCGGTTCTTCTGTTTCTTTTTCCGCTTCTTCCAGAGCTTTTTTGATTTCTTCACCTATTTTCAGTTCGGAATATTTTTCAGTTTCAACAAAAGAATATTCTCCAATTCCTGAAAAGTATTGATACCAGACATAAAAAATGCCGCCCAATACTGCAGTAGTCAGGATTATTGCGAGAAAAACTTTAAATCTGCATTTCGGTTTTTGTTTTTTTGGAGTATTTTTTTCAGGAGATGGTTTTTCTTTGGGCATAATTTTTAAGTTATTTATTTTATTTTACCACCATACCTTTTTCAGGTGAAGGAGGTAGCCGAGTATATTTGCAAGAAAGTGAATTAACGGTGTTAAAATGACGAGAGTAACAATTACCTGCCAGGAAGGGATGTAAAAGGGAAGCAGAAATATAAGTGATCCAATAATAAAATCAAGCTGGTCGAAAGGAAACCAGGATTTGCCGGGTTTTATGTTAAACCTTCTTTTGAAGAATGATTTAATAAGGTCACCGGTTATTGCGCCGATTCCAAAAAGGAAAGCGTAAAGAAAAAGGTTAATTTGTTCGTAATTTAAGAGATTGTAACCGGTAAAAATTTCGTGTTTCTGAAGAAGGAACTGGATAAAAAGTATTATTAATGCGCCGATATAACCCGCGTAAAATCCTCTCCAGCTTTTGTGGGAACCGAAGATTTTTTTGTGGATTGGTTTTCTGAATGGAAGTTTTAATTTTGCGGCAATTATCGGACAGGCATTAGCCACGTACGCAGGCAGAATAAGATATATTGAAGAGAGAATGAGCTCAAACATAAAGCTATTTTACTAGAAAAACGACGCACGTGAAACTTTTTATTTTCAAATGACTTACGATTCCAGGATCAAAGGAATTATAAGAGGTCTTCTTTCAAGTTTGGAGGTTGTGTATTTGTCCACGGTCTGTTTGATGTATTTTTTGATGTCTTTGCGGGTCGCCCCGGGGTTTTTTTTCATGATATTTTTATAGGCGTTTTCGGCAATTTTTTTCATTTCTTCTATTATTTCTTTTGATTCGTGCATATAAATAAATCCTCTTGTGACAATATCCGGTGATTTTTTGAGGTGTTTATTTTTTTTGTTTATTTTTAATAGAATAATCACCGCTCCGTTTAAAGACATTATTTCACGTGCGACCTGGACCCGTGAGCCCGCGTGTCCTTCGCCTCTTCCGTCTATGAGAATATATTTGGTTTCCGCTTTTTCCGAAGATTTGTTAATTTTTCCTTTTTCCGCGATAAGTATGTCTCCGTTTTCAATCATAATTACACGGTTTTTTGGAATATGGCATTCTTTATACGCAAGTTCGGCATGCGCCTGCCGCATAAAGTATTCTCCGTGAATCGGAACAAAATATTTTGGTTTTACGAGGCGTATCATACTTTTTAGTTCCTCCCGTTTTCCGTGTCCCGATGTATGTACGTCCATCAACTGATTGTGAATAACACGCGCTCCAAGTATACAAAGATTGTTTATTACAGTGGCGATAGCACGTTCGTTTCCTATAATCGGAGACGACGAAAGAACTATTGTATCACCTTTTTTGACTTTGATATGCGGGTGCTCATTAATTGCAATTCTTGTCAGCGCCGACAGTGATTCGCCCTGGGATCCTGTTGTAAGTATGAGGGTTTCGGGATCCGGAGTTTTATTTTTATATTTCTTAATATCCTGTACAAAATGGGGCGAATGTTTAAGGTAGCCCAGTTTTGCCGCTATTTTCATATTTTCCTGAAGACTGCGTCCGCTGACAAACACTTTTCTGTTATATTTTTTCGCGAGATCAAGAATTTGCTGGATGCGACCAATCAGGCTTGAGAAAGAAGCTATTATCAGTCTGCCTTTTGTGTCTTTTATTACCTCTTCAAGTGTTTTTTTGACTTCTTCCTCCGATAATGTGTGACCTTCTTCAAGAGCGTTTGTTGAATCTGAAAAAAGGGCAAGTACGTTTTGTTTACCAAGAGCCTGAAGTTTATGAATATCAGCTTTTCTCTGAATTCCCGCCGGTCTCTTATCAAATTTAAAATCCCCCGTATGAACAAGTTTTCCAATGGGCGTCTCGATGATGACAGCCAATGCGTCGGGAATTGAATGTGCGACTCTTATAAATCTGCAAAGAAATTTTCCAAGAAGAAGCGGTTGATCCGGGTGAAGAGTGTGGATTTTGGCCATTTTTTCCAGTTTGAATTCTTTGATACGGTTTTTTATCAGTCCGCTTGTCAGCTTAGTGGCGTAAACCGGGGGGAAATCGAGTTTTGGAAGTATATACGGGATTCCACCGGTGTGATCAAGATGGCCATGTGTAATCACGACTCCGCGAATTCGTTTTTTATTTTTTTCCAGGTAGCTTACATCCGGAATTACATAATCAATTCCGAGCATATCTTCCGATGGAAATTCAAAACCCATATCGATTAACATGATGTCGTTTTCATATTCAAAAGCCATCATGTTTTTGCCGACTTCGTTAAGTCCGCCTAAAGGGATTATTTTTAATTTTCCTTTCAGAATATTGGGTTTTTGTGTCCTTTTTTTAGATGAAAAAGTCTTTTTCTTGTGTTTCTTGTGTTTTGAAACTTTATTTAAAGGTTTTTGATCCGCTTTTTTCGGCATTTCTTCAAAAGCTCTCTTCATCCATTCGTCGATTTTATCCATTTTTTTCTATTTACATGATATTCTATTTTTGACCGCTTACCATGGTTATTTTATCACAAAATTTAAATTTTGGCCACTATATGTGGAAATTTTATCCGAATCTGGTATTTTTATTTCGTAAAAAAATTTTATATGGATCAGCGAAGCAAGATTGCAATTTTAGGATTTGGTATTGAAGGAAGAGCTGTTTTTGAATATCTGAAGAAGCATGGTTATCATGAGCTAACTGTTTGTGATCAGAATGTCGACCTTAAAGACAAGATGCCTGAAGGTGTTTCTGTCCGACTGGGCGAGAAATATCTGCAGGATCTTGATGATTTTGATGTTATTTTCAGGAGTCCCGGAATTAAGTATCTGGAACCCGGCATTCAGGCCGCTTTGAAAAACGGTGTGGAAGTGACAAGCTCTACAGCTTATTTCCTTGATCAGAGACCTTGTCCCGTCGTCGGCGTTACCGGAACGAAAGGTAAAGGGACAACCTGTACTTTGATTTTTGAAATGCTTAAACTGGCTGAAATTGACGCCCGTCTGGGTGGAAATATCGGAGAACCGGCGATAAATTTTCTGGATAAAGCCAAACACGACAGTGTTGTTGTCCTTGAACTTTCAAGTTTTCAACTGCAGGATATCAAGAAAAGTCCGACTTATGCTGTTTTATTAAACACAACCAGTGATCATCTGGATTATCATGCTGACAGTGAGGAATATATGCGGGCGAAAGAAAATATTTTGGCGCACCAGAAAAAGGATTCTATCGCCATTCTCAATAAAGATTATGAGTATGTGAATTATTATCTGCCTCTTGTTAAGGGTTTGAAGCGATTTGTGAGCGTGAAGGACAGGGTGAAGGAGGGAGCTTTTGTTCATGAAGGGCAGATTTTTTACGCGCATAAAGGAAAAGAGGAAAAAATTTGTGATGTTACGGAAGTCGGGTTAATCGGTTCGCATAATCTGGAAAACGTGATGCCGGCTTTAGTGGTCGCGAAGGAACTCGGAGTTTCAACCAAAAATATTGCGAAAGTAATAAAGGGATTTAAAGGACTGCCGCACAGGCTGGAATTCGTAAAAGAGGTAAAAGGTGTGAAATATTACAATGATTCATTCTCAACAACTCCGTTAACCTCAATGGCGGCGGTTGACAGCTTTGATGCGCCGACGGTTTTGATCGCGGGCGGTTACGAGAAGGAACTCGATTATGATGATTGGGCGGTAAAAATTCTAACAAAACCAGGCCTTCATACCGTGGTTTTGATTGGAGATACCGCTGAAAAAATGGAGCAGGCAATAATTTCCGCGGATGAAAAGCTGGGGGACGCAGAGGGATCGCCGACAAAAGTTTTGAGGCGGAAAGACCTTGAGGAAGCCGTTTTGGAGGCTTACGCTCAGGCTGAAAAGGGTGGTGTTGTCGTGATGTCCCCGGCGGCGGCGAGTTTTGATATGTTTAAAAATTACAAGGAAAGAGGGGAGAGGTTTAAGGAATTGGTGGGAAAGTTGAGGTAGGCTCGCCTTCGTACGAAGGCTTGATTTTTTGATAGGAATATTCTTTTATTTAAAGAAGAAATTCGAGTTCGGATTTTGTTTGCCCCAGATGGTCTGTAAGTTCTGATTTTGTGAGATTTTCTTTTTCGTTTTTGGAATAGATGCAGATTGGAGTTAGTATTTTTTCGATTTCCAATATGAAAATATATAAACGATAACCACTGGACTTTCCTTTGGTCGTTGATTTTAAGCGTAATTTGAAAATTCCCATCCCAATGGGAATGGATTTTTGTTTCTCGAAGCTTAGAAGAATTTTTTTTACTTGTTCCTTAAGGTCGCGATTTTTTTTAACTAATCTTTTCAATTGTTTCTTGAAATGTTCGGTAATTGCTATCTTATACATCTGCAAGCTGATCATCCAAAGGGACGTCGAGCTTACCTTTTTCATCGAGTTTTTTCAAGACAGCAGCGAGCTTATGGGTTACATTTTCGAGGCGTTTGTCCTCTGGAGATTTGTGATATTTGAAGAATTTTACGAGAAAACGGAAGAATTCAGCCTTATTTGTGTACCCTTCTTCTTCCATAAGTCCTTCAATCTCACCTTCTTGTTTTTCGTTGATTTTGAAAAAAACCGTGGCCATATACATTATTTAGCAAATACATAGTAATTATATAGTAAATTGCTAAGAAATGCAATTAAAAAGACCTTTTTCGCCTTCACGTGAAGGCGGTTGACTTATGGGGGGGTATGTTATAATATAAGTAGCAATTTAATATATAAAAATAACAAAAACAAAAATGAAAAAATCTACAAAAATCATTATCGCGGTTCTCGCTGTTGCCGTTGTTGGTGTGGGGGCTGTTCTGTTAAACGGCGACTATTTGAAGGGATTTTTAAGACTTGAAAGGGCTGAGGAACCAATAGGGGCGCAAGAAGCACCTCAAGACGTAAAGGAAAAACTACAAAAAACTACAAGTATACCAACTGAGCCTGTTCAAGGTGTCTGTCCTCTTTCAGAGAGTGCATCTCCTCTGTATGCCAATAATACTGTTACCAGTTCCGATAAGTCTATGTTTCAATCTGATGAATTTGATTCTGTATTGGAATATATACAGACTGAGTTAGAAAAAAATAACGGAAAATTGGCGTGTCCTTTGAGATTTCGACTTTACTCAAGCCCAGATGCAATGGATCAATTTTTAGAAACTTTTATTTGTAGGGATGATGAATTAGTATTTTTAGAGAGTGGTGATGAATTTATTTGTAGTAAGTATATGCAAAATAATGATGTTGTAGCCAATTTACATATTTGGCAACATGATAATTCTGCAATGGGCAATTTTACTTTAAATTATAATGACGATAATAAAAATGACGATTATAAATACGATGTAAAAACAAGTGTACATAGTGAAAGGATTAGAATTGATAGGATTCCAGTAAATTGGTAATCAATACTTAACAAACTTAGAAAGCCCCCCATAAATTTGGGGGCTTTTTAGTTATCCAATTTTCTCTTCGCCGTCGTGAGGGGTTTGTTCGCCTTTGCGGAGAAGGGCGAGGGTATTGCGGTCAACGGTTTTTGTGGCAAAGAGCATCGCTGTATAAATAACCATACCAAAGGGGATAAGCAAAAGGACGTTCCAGTTTTGGATATAAGAATAAGTGATCGGTTGGAAAAAATATATGGCCGCGCCCATGACAAGCGCGGAGAATGTGATTTTGAAGAGGTTTTTAAGGTTGATAGAGAATTTGAGATGCTTTTTGGCGACTATGAAAGTTGCTATGAGGATGAAAAGTTCGCTCAGGACGCTTGTAACCGCGGCACCGCGAAAGCCGTAGATGGGAATGAAGATCAAATTTGTGACGATATTGAAAACTACGCAGGCTCCATTTATATAAAGAAGCTTTGATTGTTTGTTGACCGCGATAAGGATGAAAGCAAAGAGAACATTCAAAAATTGGAAAAGAAGCGCGAAAATCAGGATCTGGAAGGCAATGTCCGAGCCGTAAAATCCTTCCGAGACACGGCTTAAAAATTCCGGAGTGGATACGATAAAGATGATCGGGTAGGCAAGGATAACGCCGCCGACTACCATCGGGATGGACATCGCGGCAAGGAAGTCGAAGGCGTATTTGATGACTTGTTTGTATTTTTCGGACTTTTCTTTGAGGGCTTTTGTGAGGACCGGCAGGACGGAATTCATAAAATAAAGGGGGAGAATCGCGAAATGTTCGAGCATTTTCATGGCGACTCCGTAGATACCGACTTCTTCCTGGCCTCTTATAAATGAGAGAAGGATTGAATCGATGCGGAAATAGACAGTATTGAGAATCAGGGCGAGGCCGTAGGGCAGGGATTTTATGAGAATTTTTTTCCAGAGGTCGAGATCGAAGCGGTATTTTAAGGGTGTTATTTTTCGGACGTAATGGTGTGTGGTTAAAAGCATTATGAAATTACCTATAATTCCCGCGGCAATAAGCATGTAAAACCCCGTTTCCGTATCTTTCGGAAAACCGTAAAAGACAACGTAAACCATAAATCCCACTGAGACAATTTTACCCAAAACAGTCGCCAGCGAGGCGATCTGCATTTTGAGTTTTGTCTGAAGAACGCTTGTGATCGTGCCGTTTATTATCGTAAGAAATACAGTTATTGAAGCGATCGCGACACCCAGCGGTACTCTTGTTCCCGAATATTTTGGGACCGCGAAAACTATAATGATGGATGCTATCATTGCCGAGGCGACAAGAAAAGTCCGGAGTGATAGAATATTTCCTATTATTTTTGGAATTTTCTTTTCTTCCTGGGACATTTCTTTTACCGCAATCGTAAAAAGTCCAAGGTCCGCCAATATTCCAAAAAAGGCCAAAAACTCATAAACGAGGATATATTCTCCATAGCCTTCTACCGAAAGATAGCTTGTGGCAATTTTTACAACGGCCAGTCCGAGAATCGCCACTAAAATTTTCCCAATAATCTGGGCCACGGTATTCGACAGAATTTTGCGGGCGGTTGACATTTGACTATCGATAATCGACAATTGCGAATGATAATTTACAGTTTTTTATGCATGAAATAAAGACCGAACTGGAGGAGACGTGTGGATTTGTGAAGGAAGGGCTTAAGAAAATCGATCTGCCGGAGAAAAAAAAGAAACTTGAGGCTTTGAATGACGAAATGCAGAAGCCCGATTTTTGGGATGATAAGGAACGCGCCACTAAAATCAGTCAAAAAGCAAGCAATTTAACAAAATTAATCGATAGATGGGAAAAAATAAGCGCGGATTGTGAAGAGTTGACAGAGCTTCTGCCGGAGATTCATCCTGAAAAAGACCCAAAAAGCGCCGAAGAGTTCAAGGGGATGGTTGAAAAATTAAAAAGGGACTGGCGAAAACTTGAAATTTTGACATTCCTAAGCGGGAAATATGACGAAAATAATGCGATTTTGACGATTCACGCGGGGACGGGCGGGACGGATGCCGCGGATTTCGCGGAAATGCTTTTAAGAATGTATCTGAGGTACGCGGAAAAAATGGATTTTAATACTTCTATTCTGGAGATTTCTTCCGCAGATGAGGCCGGGATCAAGAGTTGTACGTTTGAGGTTATCGGACAATACGCTTACGGTTATCTCAAAGGAGAGGCCGGCGTACACAGACTGGTGCGGCAGTCGCCTTTTAACGTGAAACATACCCGTGAAACTTCTTTTGTTCTTGTGGAGGTTATTCCGGAAATTGAGCAGGCCGGGGAAGTGGAAATAAATCCTGAGGACTTACGGATTGATGTTTTTCGGGCGAGCGGGCATGGCGGACAGAGCGTGAATACGACTGATTCGGCGGTGAGGATTACGCATATTCCAACCGGAATCGTTGTCAGCTGTCAAAATGAAAGAAGTCAACTGCAAAACAAGGAGCAGGCGATGAAAATTTTATACGCGCGGCTTGCGGATCTCATGGAAAAACAAAAAGCGGAAGAGATAAGCGAGCTTCGCGGCGAGGCGCGGGAAATCGCCTGGGGAAATCAGATTCGTTCATATGTTTTACATCCATACAAAATGGTGAAGGATCATCGCACGGGTTATGAAGAGAGTGATCCGGAG
>WJKQ01000061.1 GCA_014728975.1 Candidatus Peregrinibacteria bacterium
CCAGATCCTCTTCTCTATAATTATTAATAACTTTATTCGCGGTTAATACATTTCTCCGATCAAATCTCATATCAAGATCGCCTTCCTTTAGAAAAGAAAAACCGCGCTCGGCTTCATCAACATGAGGAGAAGACAATCCCAAATCGAACAAAATCGCATCTACCTTCGTAGAGCCCGGCTTCGCCTCGAGCTCACCAGTAATCCTACTTTTTAAATAACGAAAATTATCGTGAATATAAGTAATTTGTTCTTCATAATTTTTAAGCCTCTTTTTTGCTTCATCCAAATTTCTCTTATCCTGTTCAAAAGCAATCAGCCTGCCTTTTTTCCCCAGTGCATTTAAAATTTCAAGCGCATGTCCTCCCAAACCCAATGTCGCGTCAACCACTACATCTCCTTTTTTCAAATCGAGATACTTTTGAACATCATTTTTAAGCACTGGCACATGTTCCATCTTGACTCTAAATAAAGAAAAATTTCAATCTTCAACCTTTTAAATGTTCAAAACTTGTGCGCAATATGTGTACAATTTTTTTACACTTAAACTTACCCATCACATTAATAAAAAAAGTGGTTTTGGTCAATATTTCAACAACTAATAGATCAAAAAAAATATTCATAACCGATAAACTATGCCTAATAAAAAGCTAAATAAAAAGAAAACCGGTGTTTGAATTTAATATTGAAAGAAAATTGTATTATTGCATAACTTTTTTGATCTTTACACGCAAATTTCGCCTTGTCTCAGTACTTCAACATCATCTCCTGAAATCTTCACAATAGTTGAAGACTCAACACTGTTAATCTCCCCTCCATTCACAACCAAATTAATTTCATCACTCATTTTCCCAAATTGACTTAGATCAACCTCGTATAAAGGTTCATTTCCGGCAATATTCGCACTTGTCGTTGTAACCGGTCTGCCAAATTCCTCAATCATTCCAATACAAAAATCATTACTCGAAAAACGAATAGAAACAAATTTTTCTCCCGGATTAAAATGATCAGGTAAATTTCTTGTTCTCGGAACTACTATTGATAAAGGTCCCGGCCAATATTTATTTGCAATTTCAAAAGCTTTCTCAGAAAAAACCCCGTATTCATTCGCCATTCCGAAACTGCTAACCAAAATACTTACAGGCTTGTTAAATTCTCTACCCTTTAATTCGTAAAGTTTCTTTAGAGCCTTTTCATTAAAAATATCGGCAGCAAAACCATAACAGGTTTCAGTCGGGTGCATCACAATCCCTCCAGTTTTTAAAGTTTCAATTGCTTTCTCTAGCGCATCCAAACCTTCAATATTTACCTTATTCATAACCAAAAACTAACCTTTTCCATAAAAACAGTCAATAAAAACACAAAATCAATCATCACATCGACTTCCTGGGAAGCTCAAACCCAAATAAAATGCCCCGAACAAAAAATTCCATATAAATCTATATCCTTGAAACCAAAATCACCTCATTATATACTGTCAACAAAATTCACTCTAACCCCATACCTATGAGACCGAAAGTTGCAATAAATGGATTTGGCCGGATCGGCCGCCAGGTTTTCCGCATAAATCTGGAAAAAGATTACTTTGATATAGTAGGAATAAATGACCTCGGAAACGCAGAAACAATGGCTCATTTACTAAAATATGACTCAAACTACGGAACTCTCAACAAAGAAGTCGAACCACAAGGAGAAGATATTGTGGTTGACGGTAAAACGTATAAAGTATTTACGGAACCGGAACCCGAAAAACTCCCCTGGGAAGAACTCGGAGTGGATTTTGTAATTGAATCAACAGGAGTATTCAGAAAAAGAGAAGGAGCAGAAAAACATTTAAAAGCGGGAGCCAAAAAAGTGTTGATCTCAGCTCCTGCAAAAGATGAAATAGATCTGACAATAGTGCTCGGAGTAAACGATAACAAATACGATCCCGAAAAACATAATATAATTTCCAATGCCTCATGCACCACAAACGGACTGGCCCCCCTTGCGAAAGTTTTAAACGATAACTTTGGAATCGAAAAAGGCCTTATGACTACAATTCATTCTTACACAAGCTCCCAAAACATTCTTGATTTAAACCATAAAGACCTCAGAAGAGCCAGAGCTGCAGCGTTGTCCATGATCCCTACAACTACGGGAGCCGCAAAAGCAATCGGTCTTGTTCTTCCGGAACTTGACGGAAAATTGAACGGCCTCGCCATAAGAATACCGACTTCAACAGTTTCTCTCGTTGATCTCACATGCTCAGTCAAGACTTCGACAAATATAGAAGAGGTAAATCAAAAATTCAAAGAAGCATCAAAAGAATCATTAAACGGAATCCTTGATTTTAGCGAAAAACCGCTTGTTTCCATAGACTACAGAGGAACAGAATTTTCAACAATCGTAGATGGTCTCTCAACAGAAGTTATCGGCGACAACCTGGTAAAAATTCTTGCCTGGTATGATAACGAATGGGGATACTCGGCAAGACTCGTAGATGTTATTAAAATGATGGGAGATAAGGCTTGAACTTTAATAATTAGCACTATATAATACCAAGTGCTAATTATTTAGATCATGTCAGAGGAACGTAAAAAAAAGGTACTACAGGCAATAGTAAATCATTTTATTAAAACAGCCGAACCGGTTGGATCAAATACAATCATTGTCGGATACCGTTTTCATGTATCTCCCGCTACTATAAGAAACGACATGGTAGCACTTGAAGGAGAAGGATATATTTTCCAGCCGCATACTTCCGCCGGACGTGTGCCTACGGACAAAGGATACAGACTTTACGTCGACGAAATGGCCGATTTTGAAAAGGCAAAAAAAGAAGCTTTAAAAGCTCTCACCGAAATCCGCAACGAATATAAAGTTCAAAAAGTCAGAGAAAAATTATATGACGCAGTGGCGTTACTCGCAAAAGCAGCAGATTCGGCAAGCTTTGCCACAACACCTGACAACCCCAGAACTTTTTTTCTGGGAATGTCCAACGTTCTGAAACAGCCGGAATTTGTCAAAGACTCTGTACGCGCCTGCGAAGTGATCGAGGTTTTGGAAAGAAGCGATAACTTTGTGCAAACCCTTGCCGATTTGGATATAACAAACAGCGTGAGGACTTTCATCGGTGAAGAAAATATACTTTCTCAAATTCAGAGCTGCAGTATAATCGTTGCAAAATATGAAAAAGATGGATTCGAAGGATATATTGGAATACTCGGACCAAAAAGAATGAGATACGCTTACAACATTGTACTTCTTGAAGAAATAAAAAAACTTTTAGAACAATAATTTATCAAAAATGACGGATAAAAAAGCTCAAAAAAAGAAAAAAGAAAAAACTCCCACCGAATACGAAAAAACCAAGAAAGAGCTCGAACAAATGACCGAACTCGCAAAACGTACCATGGCCGACCTTGAAAACCTTAAAAGACGACACGAAGAAGAAAGAAAACAAATTTTTATGATGGCCAACGCCGAACTGATAAAAGAACTTCTTCCCATTATTGACAACTTGAATCTCGCAAAAAAACACATACCGGAAAATGCGGAAGAATGGTACAAAGGTATAGAAATGTCAATTGATCAGATGAATAAAATTTTCCAGGAATTCGGACTCGCTGAAATAGTTTCCAAAGAAAAACCTTTCAATCCTGATCTTCATGAAGCGGTAGCCCAGGGCCCCGGCGAAAAAGACATGGTCATTGAAGAAATTGAAAAAGGATACATGCTTGGCAACCGCGTTATCCGACATGCAAAAGTCAAAGTCGGCAACGGAAAAAACCCTTGACGATCAAATGTTAGCACTCTAAAATAAGGAGTGCTAATTAAAATTTTAACACAAAAATTATGTCAAAAATACTAGGAATCGATTTAGGAACTACAAATTGCTGTATGGCAGTCATGGAGGGCGGCGAAGCCACCGTAATACCAAACGCGGAGGGAGCCCGCACCACACCATCTGTCGTTGCCGTTAAAGACGGAGAAAGAAGAGTTGGAATCTCCGCGAAAAACCAGGCAACAACAAACCCCGATAACACAATTTATTCCGCAAAACGCTTTATCGGCAGAAAATACAACGAAGCCAAAAAAGATATCGATAAAGTCAGTTTTAAATGCGTAAAAGGAAAAGAGGAAGAAGTGGAAATGATGCTTGAGGAAAAGCAAAAAAGACCCGCAGAAATTTCCGCAATGATACTGCAAAAATTAAAAGCGGACGCAGAAGCCTACCTTGGACATGAGATTAAAGAAGCGGTTATAACAGTACCCGCCTACTTTAACGATTCTCAAAGACAAGCCACAAAAGACGCCGGAAAAATCTCCGGACTTGAAGTAAAAAGAATTATAAACGAACCAACAGCGGCATCTCTCGCATACGGAATCGACAAACAGGGCGGCGATAAAAACATTGCCGTATTTGATCTCGGAGGAGGAACATTCGACATCTCCATCCTCGAACTCGGAGAAGGCGTATACCAGGTAAAAGCCACAAACGGCGATACACAGCTTGGAGGAGACGATTTTGACAGAAGAATTATGGAATGGATTATTGAAGAATTTAAAAAAGAACAGGGAATCGATGTTTCAGAAGACAAACTCGCTCTGCAAAGAATCAAGGAGGCAGCGGAAAAGGCAAAAATAGAACTCTCCTCTCTGCACGAAACCACAATCTCGCTCCCCTATCTTACTGTTGGAAAAGACGGCCCAAAAAACTTCGAAACAAAATTATCAAGATCAAAACTCGAAGATTTGATAATGGATCTTGTTGAAAGAACCGTCGAACCATGCAGGAAAGCAATGAAAGATTCAAAAACCTATGAAAGCGACATCGATGAAATAGTCCTTGTGGGAGGGTCAACAAGAATACCCGCCGTACAGGCAAAGGTGGAAGAAATTTTCGGGAAAGAATCTCACCGTGGAATGAACCCGGACGAAGTAGTCGCAATGGGAGCCGCTATACAGGGAGGAATTCTTTCCGGAGATAGCGACGTAAAAAATATCCTTCTGGTAGACGTAACCCCTCTATCTCTGGGAATCGAAACCCTGGGAGGTGTAAACACAATTCTGATTGAAAGGAATACTTCAATTCCCACTTCAAAATCCCAGATTTTCTCAACAGCGGCTGACAACCAGCCGGCAGTGGAAGTACATGTTCTCCAGGGAGAACGGCCAATGGCGGCAGACAACAAATCACTCGGAAAATTCAATCTTGAAGGAATACCACCCGCGCCGCGCGGAGTACCGCAGATTGAAGTGACATTCGACATTGATTCAAACGGAATTTTAAATGTAAAAGCCGTCGACAAAGCCACAAACAAGGAACAACAAATCACCATCACCGGAAGTTCAAATATGTCAGAAGACGAAATCGAAAAAATGAAGAAAGACGCAGAAAAATTCGCGGAAGAAGACAAAGAAAAGAAAGAAATGATCGAACTCAGAAACAAAGCGGATTCTCTCGTAAACCAGTCGGAAAAAACATTAAAGGACGCAGGCGACAAAGTATCAGACGACGTCAAAAAACCAATCCAGGAAAAGATCGACGCACTCAAAAAAGTTCTTGAAAACAAAGACGCCAAACCAGAAGAAATTTCCAAAGCATACGAAGAATTAAGCTCGGAAATCCAAAAAGTCGGAGCCGAACTCTATAAAGCTTCAGGCGCGGGCGCGGCAACCGAAGCCGGAGAAGCTGGAACCGAAGCCGGCAAAGGAAAAGAAGACGAAGACGTAAAAGTCTACAAAAAAGGCGAAAAGGATAAAAAAGGCGAAACTGAAGCCCAAAAAACCAAGGAAGAAAAGGAAGAACCGGTCGAAGCCGAAGTTGTGGAAGAAGAAGAGGAGAAGAAAAAAGGGAAGAAGAAAAAATAAAATAATACCATTGGCGGAACAAAAACTATTCACTACGATTAAGTTTCGCCAAAAGCTGCCTAAAACTCTCTTCTTTCCCTTTTAGAATTATTTTCATATTTTCCAAAAGTTCCCGGTAACGATCATGTAATTCCGAATCTTTTAAATATTCTGTTATTCTTTCAAAAACATTCAAAATATCTCTCTTGATCCTAATTTCCCTTAATTCCACTCCTCCATTCTCATCCAATTCGGAAATTCCTGTCCTGTAAGCTTCCAAAGGTTTATCAAAATAAGTTTCCAGAATCTCGAGAAAATCAATAATATCATCCTCTTCCAAAAATAAACTTAACAAATCAGCCACCAACAAAAACTGGATCCGAAAGTATGCAAAATGCTTAAAATCATTAAAAAATTCAAAACATTTCTTTTTAATCATTTCCTTATCTTCAGTTTCAAATGCATCAAGCAATTCAATAAATTTTTTCGTCACCGGAACCTCATCGACAATACTTTCCCTTATCTCTTCTATCTGTAAATGTATTATATTCGTGGGATTTTCCATTGATTTTAATTATATATTTACAACTTTTTGACGCTTCTTCTTTGGATTATATATATCCAGCTCCCCTTTCTTCTTGACTTCCAATCCACCTGTCCTGCTTTTTCCTTCATCATTCATACCCGAACTCATTTTTACATCTATATCCAGAACCTTTACATCACCAACTTTGTACCCTTTTGCAGAGTCAAAAGGAGAATGACCATGAACTACAAGGTTTATTCCCCGCTGTTTCAATACATGGGAAATCCTTTGTTTATTCTCAGCAGTAGCATACTTGCCTCTCGTAATAGCTCTACTCCACAACAGCGGAAAAAATTCTTCCAACGACTTATTCATACCATCCAGATCACCTTCCAAAGCTTTGGAAACTGTTTTCTGCCATATCCTGTTAATACCGTCTATACCGTATTTTTCAATCACAGTGGCCGCTCCATCACTTAATTCAGCATGCATGTAAAGAACATCATCCACCTGCTCAATCAACTTACTCGACTTAAACATTTCAAACAGTTCCGGATTTTCCTGAAAAGCTTCAGTAACTTTCGGTATACTGCCGGATTTCTCATTTATAACCCAACGATACATTCCAGTACTATCTCCCAATAAAGCAGGCAAAACAAAACTTTCATGGTTACCTATAATAAAATCGACCTGGGCTCCTTTCTTCTTATATTCTATGAGCTTTTCAAGTATTTTTACTCCGTTTGGGCCTCTGTCAAAAATATCACCAAGTATCTGGACACGTTTATCCCCACCAATCCATTCACCGTTTTCGTTGATTAAATTATGATCTTTGAGAGTGTTTTGAAAAGCCTCAAAATCACCATGTAAATCCGGAAGGGCTATTACGTCATTTTTTCGGTAAACTTCCTTAAAAGGCAATTTTTCAGTATTTCTATTGGGAGTTTTTATATCTTCCGAAGGATCAATTTCCCCAAATTTCATCTTTTCCTTAAAAAACCGATCTTCATAAGTATTGTTTTCAACTTCCTCAGGTTTGTAAATATCCTCTCTCTTTACGTTCCTTTTTATAAATGTTCCTCTGTCATTAGTTAAAACATATGTTCCGTCAGGATTATCGGTTACAACATTCCAACCTTTTTCTATTTTATTATTTTTTCTTTTTACATAAACCTTGGTCAATGTCGATAATTCCTCCAAATTCTCTCTCTTCTCCATTACATCCAATTTCCAAAGCTTATTGCCTCTGACAATTTTTGTTGCCTTTTTATCCGGATTATAAACAGTCACCTTATCCTCGCTTTTTGCCACAACAATCCATCCTTTCTCTATAGTCCCGTCACTTCTTCTGATATAAACTTCATTTTTAATATCTATATCATCAAAAGGTTTTGGCGGTTTTAATTTTTCTTTTCTCCCTTTAACAAGTTCCTTAACCCCCCTTCCAACTCCTTTAAACATACCTCCAAGCGCACCCGTCCCAAAAGCACTCACAGCCCCCGCCTCTTCCATAAACGCCTCATTAAATGCTTTACCTGCTTTCGAAAGCCTGTCGACAAAACTTTGCTCGACCCTTTTAGGTTTCTTCCCCACTTTACCCCCTATCTTCACTACTTTTGCTTTCCGCTCCACAGGTTTCAAGGCTTTATTTACCGGTAACAAAAAACTAGGCGGAAATTCTTCTCGACTCGAACCATCAGGAGATTCAAGAATTATCTCTTGATCTTCAATTCTTAAAACTTTCCATCCATTCTCAGGTTGATTAAAAGCCCTAGCATATTTATTCGGAATAGAAACCTTAGATCCAATTTTAAAATATTTTCTATTCAAACGCATTAACAAATTGCGCCACTGTCTTACCGGAGTAAATATTAAAACCTCAGAACCAGTAGGGAATTTACTAATTTCCCAAGCATAAGTACAAGTCTTTTTTATCATTTTATTATATTTTCTTTCAAAAGCCTCCATCAGCTTTTTCAAGTTTTTCTTCTGAGATTGAGTGACATAATTAGGCTTCTTAGGATCAATAGTCTGTAATCCATCAATATTATTTTTTGTATCATCTAAAACAGCCGTATATGGTCCTCGCGTAATTTTATGAGCTAAAGCACGATCACTATCAACATCAGAACTCCCACCACCAATTAAATAAGCCGTAATTTCATCTCCAGCCCATGCAAGTTGCTGTTCAAAACTTGCATCTAAATAACCATAATAATCATTTTCAGAAAATAAAAATCTAGCAACTTCATCTGATTCAAAAAATCTATCTCTAACTTGAAAAATTTTATTCAGATGATGCACCTCCTCATGCACAATAACATTCGTAACGTCTTTTTCACTCATTCTTTCAAAATTTCTTCTATCAATTAAAGATATATTTCCATTAAATATATCCAAATTCGCCGCCCCCCCACCTGCTCTAGCCGTAATTTCTCTCTTTCGTTCATCACTCAACTGCGTCCAAAATCTACTTTCATTAGAGATAAATCTAGCATAATCTCGATTACTTAGAATCATTATCACCGAAGATGGAACAATACCTCCATTCACTTTTATCTCTATACCATCTTCTATTTTTACATTTCTCTCCTCCCCTAGTATATTATTTGCAAAACTAATTCTATCCTCTTTAGTCCCTTGATTAGCTTCTCTTGCTCTTTGTGCTATCCATAAATCCTCTTTAACCTGCTGTATTTTTTTCTTCACTAACTCAACCTGTCTAGAAGTTAATTCAATATTTTTAGTTACTACACCCAAAATCTGATCCACATCCATACTTTCAAACTGCTCTAGAGATAATCCAAGCATTGCTTTTCGCAAAACATGCCCCATTGCTTCCCTTTTACTAAAAAATCCTTCCGATGGGATTTTATCAGAAAAATCAAGAAACAATTTATCTTCTCTAGCCATTCTTTCTCTTTTTAAATTTTCAAGTCTATCAAGTTTCTCAACAAATTTCATCAAATCTTCCTTCCGAATAGCAAAAACTTCTCCTCCCTCTTTAAGATAAACAGCATCGTGCACTTCTCCGCTCACGTCTTTTATTTTTTCTTCCTTGATAACTTTAGCTTGACGCACCCTACGTAAATGAAAAAACCTTATTTTTTGTCCAGGTTTGAATCCTTTACCTTTTTTTAATGCCTCTCTGACACCTCTTCTAATACCTTTGAATACCCCTTCAAAGGTCCCTGCCCCAAAAGCACTTACGGCTCCCGTCTTTTCCATAAAAGCTTCATCGAATGCTTTGCCCGCCCTTGAAAGTCTGCCGACAAAACCATTCCAGGATTTTCGCATTTTCTCGGCAAAAGGAACATACTCCACGTCTTCAGGCATTACTTCTTTTTTAACTTCAGCTTCGGTTTTCGCCTTACTTTCCTCTTCCATTTTTTGACTAGGATGAATGGTTACTCCTTCATCTACTCCTTTAAGTTTCAATGAAAAAGTACCGTCTTTATTTATTGAACAGTCAACCTGCTGACTCGCTTCACCAAGATTTTTAATAAGATCAATTCCGAAATCTTTTGCGGTTGAATGGAAAAATTCAATCCTGCCTGTATCTTTATTAAACTCAACTCCGATATCACGCAATTTTGCAGAAACATCAGTACTTATCTCAACTTCAGTAGATACTCCTGTAGCTGCATTGGCCATCGCGAGAACTCCTCCAAGAACGGGATGTATGGCCTCTCCCATCTCCTCCAGTCCCTCCTGGGTAACCTCGGTTAAAAATTCTGAACTCACTCCTTTTACTCTGGATAAAAGTCCTATTGTTTTTGACGGCGCCGTCTCTGCCTTCAATCCATATACTTTCTCCCCTATTTTTTGAAGGAATCCAAGTTTTGTGACACCGGCCTCGCTAAGTTCAGCATAAGAAAATCCGGTTTTTTTCAAAGTATGCGCCCCTAATCTTTTTCCAATCAAAGCTCCTCCGCCAGAAAACGCCAAAGATAAACCTAATCCAATTCCAAAATCCTTAGCTAAAGCACCACCCGACCAATCAACTCTATCCCCCCAGCTCGAACCCGGCAAAACGTCCGTAGCATGCATTGCAAGGCTCTGCCCGACAGTGGAACCGGCGGCGACACCAATATTTCCGGCTGTGAACCTTACCACCGAGCTGACTCTGCCTCCAACATTATAAAGAGCGCAAAGCCTGCCCGCGCCGGCTGACGCAAGACCCCCCGTAACCATTGCCGCCGCAACGGAAAGAGCGAAAACCACCCCCATTTTAACTATATTCCAGAACATATCCTCTTTTGCATTCTGAAGCTGGCCCCTGACTTTTACAGCTTCAATCTGTTGCGAAAAAGAAAACTGGGACCCCAAAAGATTGTCAATTCCGGCAACAAGTTTATTTATTAATTTATTTCTCTCTTCAACCAACTCAGGATGTTCTTTTATAAGCCCCGTCTTAACCGAAAGCATCCCCAGTAAATCGTTTTTGGCCGATTGCAGATTTTTCCTTCCCGAAACAATCGCTTCCTCCATATCTTTCATTTTTCCTATTCCGATATTTAAAACATCGACTCGGGTAATCCCCACTTTCCCCATCACTTTTGACTCCATTTGTTTCTTAAAAAAGAAACCCGCGTCACGACTTTTATCCGCGAGCTTATCAACCGCGGATCCAACATTTCCTTCAATACGCTCCTTTAAATTTCCAAGCATCAGAGACTGAACCTCTGCACTGGCAATATTTGCGTCCGGAAGATTAAATTTATTGTTTAAAAATTCACTCGTTCTGAAAAATAAATCTTTTTGGGCTTCATAATCATCCTCCAAATCCTTTTTCATCATCTTATCCAGTCCTTTTTCAGGATTCAAAAGTTTTATTTCCAGGTCCAAAGATTTCATTTTACTGATAAATTTCATGGAAGAACCAAGCAGAGAAAGAAGAGTCTTTGATTTATTTTGAACAGATTCTTTTATATCTTTTGGAACAAGATAAATCGAACCGTATTGATCTATCGCGTCCTCAATAAAAGCGGTTTCCCTTTCCAAAGATTCCTCAAGCCCGTCCACGCTTCTGGCCAGATCAAGAATCTTTGTTTCTTTTCTGGCAAGCACCGCGCTTTTAACCGCCTTATTTTTGATTTTTTCTCCACTTTCAAGATTCCGTCGATACATTAATTCTCCTTCCAATAAATTTTTATGCTTTAAAAGAGCATTTTTCTCCTCAAATTCGTTTTTCGCAGTATAATATTCAGATCTAAGCCTTTCCACTTCAGAAAACTGACCGCTTCTCTCCAATAATTCACCGGTACAGAAATCCGCACTGACTCTATCAAAGCTTGTTTTAGCTCCTTCATCCCCCATTCTTTCAAATACGGTTTTGACCATTGATTTCATGTCCTCTAAAGAATCAGGATTCGCCATCTCATGGATCGCGTTCATTGCCATCGACAATTTCGCTGAATTTCTCATCATATTAATCCTGGCTGAAATACCCGCAAGAGAAGATTCGGCAGCCCGTTTTTCCATTCCAATAAATTTTGTGAAATTTCCTTTTTTTGAAATTTTATCAACAAGTTTTTTCTGAGGCATCTCAACCTTAAATCCTGGAACGATTTCCTTATCAATCATTTCTACCTGTTCTTCTTTGGTTTTTGTCTCATATTCAGATTTCATCATCATATTCGAATAAAAAACTCCACTTTTATCTGTAAATTCTTTTTTGTACGAATCCATCTCCACTCTTTTTTCTTTCATTATCCTGCTGTACTTCTCAAGTTCCTGACTCAGCTTTACCTGTTCTTCTCTAAAAAGACTTTCTGCATAAAGCTCCGCCCGCAGTTTTTTAAATTCTCTACTATCTATTTTATTAGGCTCACCTTCTTTCATACCTCCCCGTAAAACCGCCTCCATCAAAAACTGCTTCATTTCTCCGGCATCACTCCAGCCTTTTTCAGCCATAGATTTAAATTCTTCAGATGAAGTTAACTGCATCATCACCCTTTTAACCGTACCCAAAGTCATTCCTCCCTTTTCAATCAGAATCCCATACATATGAATGACTTTATTCCGATCAGCAACCAGATCCTGCATCATGGGTCCGGATTTTATTGCAAATCGATCCAAAGTAAGAGCAAATTTTTCACATTTTTCAACTTTTTCCCCAAGTTCTTTCGCCTGCTGTTCAAATGCCGTAACAAGAGACCGCGGATTTTCAACTTTTCCTGTAAGAATAGCCTCAACAACTGTCCGCGACATAAACGAACCCATTATCCTGTCGTCAACCGAAGTCGGTCTTACGTCATCAAAAAAATACGCCATTGCCTCTCTGTACCGCTCAGCAACTTTTCCGGTTTCAGTTACATATTCTTCAAATTTATCAAGCCTAGATTCCTTTAATTCTATCCCTTTTTTTACAAAAGATTCATAAACATCATCAAACATTCTTTTGGGAACAAGATTTATCCATCCCTTATATTCAATATTAAAAAATCTATTCCTCCGCTCGACTTTCTTATCAACCATTTCAGACCAGACATCAATTTTTGAATCGAATTCCTCTTTTGCCGCAAGCATATTCTCTTCGTCAATATTTTTAAGAGCTTCAAACAAAGGCTTTTTCATCCTTTCCTGTTCCCTGGGATGCAAAGAATTCAAGTCATCCAAAAATTCCCGGACTTTATAAACATAAGTCCTGGCAAGCATTTTTTCTTTTCCGGCAAGTTTTGAAACGTCCTCCCTTTTTTTAGCGAGAGATTCTATTCTGCCGATCTGGCTTTCTATCTTATTTCTTGCCATAAATTAGGTATTATCAAGATCCTCTAAAAGCTTTTCCATTTCCTTCTCTTCAGCTTTTTTCTCCTTTTTCTCTTTCAATTTACTGACTGATAATTTGCCTTTTCCCAAAATCCTGTCCAGTTCAGACAAAGCCTCTTTTCCCTTGGATTTAATATAATTCTCGATTATTTCGGAAATAGCTTCATCTTCCGATTCCAGAATTTTTACCAGACTCTCCTTGTCTTTATCGCTTGCCTTTTTTAAAGCCTTTATTAGTTTTTTCTTTCTTTCTTCATCGAGAAACAAAGAATCATCAATCAATTTTTTTATTTTTTTATCTGTTTTTGACATATAAAACTATATATTTATTTCTAAATTATACCAAAAAACAGACCTCCCGTCTACAACCATCCTCCTCTTGCCCCTCTTCTTCAAATAATCTATATTCCAAACAAGAAAATTATTTAAAATGATTGATTTAGACTATACAAATCTGCACAAAATAAACCCCAAGCATGGACTTTCGGAAAACGAACCAGAATCCAAAAATGAATTACTTCCAAAATTTATCGAAAAAGTTCATTCACACGAACAGGGTTTTTACACAAATATAGATGATTCCAAAACGATTCAAAAAATTCAGGATTTTGCAAAAACAACAAGAGCTAAATACAGCAGCATTATAATTTTAGGCATCGGCGGATCAGCACTGGGATCAAAATGCCTTATACAAGGCCTGTGTCATCTTTTTCAGAATAAATTAAAAACATCTTCCGCGCCCAACGTCCACATCATCGACAATATCGATCCGGTTTTAATTAATAATCTGGAGGATATAATCGAGTATTCAAAAACTTTATTTATAGTAATTTCCAAATCCGGTTCAACCCCCGAAACTATTACGCAGTACTTATATTTCCGACAAAAGACCAATGATAAAAAACTAAACCCAAAAAATCATTTTGTATTTATAACAGATCCTGAAAAAGGATTTTTAAGAGAAACCGCAGAAAAAGATTGTATTACCATCTTTAATATCCCAAAAAACACAGCCGGACGATTTTCCGCACTTACCGCCGTAGGACTTCTACCCGCATTACTGGCGGAAATAGACATAAATAGAATTATTTCGGGAGCAAAAATCATGCGCGACAAATTTTTAAATGAAAATTTTAATGAAAATTTGCCTTTCAAACTGGCGGTGATTCAATATCTACTTTATGAAAAAGGAAAAAACATTGATGTATTAATGCCCTATTCCCAAAAACTTACAGGATTATCCGAATGGTACAGACAGCTTCTTGCAGAAAGTCTGGGAAAAAAAGGAAAAGGAATAACTCCAATCAGAGCTTTGGGAGCAACAGACCAACATTCCCAACTCCAGCTATATAACGAAGGACCGAATGATAAATTAATAATATTCATGGAAGTTGAAAAAACCGATACTGAAATAACGATTCCGAATCCATTCCCCGAAAAAAAGGAATTAAAATTTCTCGAAAAAAATATTACTTTCAACAATCTTATGAAAATCGAAAAAGTGGCTGCTGAAATTTCTCTTACAAAAAATGATAGACCAAACATAACAATTAAAGTAGACTCTTTAAAGGAGGAAACATTGGGAGAATCGCTAATGATGTTCATGGGCGCAACGGCCTTTCTGGGAGAACTGCTCCAGGTAAATGCATTCAATCAGCCGGGAGTTGAGCATACAAAAAAAATTATCAAACAATCATTACTAAAATAAAAATGTTCAAAAAATTTCCGGAAACAGGAGAACAGCTAAACAAAGAACATCTGGATTTCCTGAGAATCTTCACAAAATCATGCCGTAAATCCATTCTGCAGATGGTTGTAAACGCACAAAGCGGCCATCCTGGAGGATCACTTTCGTCTCTTGATTTTCTCGCAACAATCTATCCCCTGATATTAAGCCGGACCGGAGAAAAAATCGTAATATCAAACGGCCATATATCTCCTGCAGTTTACAGCGTTCTTGCGGAACTCGGCTACATAATAAAAGAAGACGTTATTAAAAACTTCCGCAAAGTCGAAACAATTTATGAAGGACATATAACGCGACACGTACCGGGTGTTTATTATGGTACAGGCCCGTTAGGAATAGGTGTATCCGTCGCATCGGGATTCGCAATCGCGGAAAAAATGAAAAAAACAGACAAAAAAGTCTTTGCGTTAATGGGAGATGGAGAAGCACAGGAAGGCCAGGTACATGAAATGATACATTTTTGCAAACAACGAAGTTTAAACAATCTGATACTCTTTGTAGACCACAACCAGGTCCAGCTTACCGGAAGCCTGAGGGAAATTATGGATATTAATATTAAAAAGATTTTTGAGGCCGGCGACTGGAATGTAATTGAAATTGACGGACACAGTCATCAAAAAATCTGGAACGCGGTATCGGAAGCTTATAAAGAAAAAAACAAACCTACAGTTATTATTGGAAAAACAATAATGGGTTATGGAATAGATTTCATGGAAAAAGCGGGAAAAGAATTAAAATCCGAATGGCATGGGAAATCACCAAAAAAAGAAGAAGCAGAAGGAGCAATTTCTGCACTCAAATTAAGCAAAGATGAAGAAAAAACACTTGAAGAATTCCGAAAAAGCATCAAAGGAAAACCGGAAAAACCTAAATTTCCGGACCCCTTAACAAAAACAGATATCAACGACGGAAAACCAATAGTATACAATACCGATACCCTGGTTGACTGCCGTACAGCCTACGGAAAAGCATTGCTGGACCTTGCAAAAATCAATAAAGAAATAATTGCACTTTCCGCTGACCTTAAAGGTTCCGTGATGACAAAATTTGTTTCAGCAGAACTTCCCCGTCAATATATCGAATGCGGGATAGCGGAACAGCACATGGTTTCTTTGTCAGGAGGGCTCAGCCTTTCAGGCTTCGCCCCTTTCGCTTCAAGCTTCGGCGCATTTTTATCCAGCCGCGCCAAAGATCAGGCAAGAGTTAATGACATAAACTACTGCAACACAAAACTCGTCGCCACACATTGCGGCCTTTCAGTCGGCGAAGACGGCCCCACGCATCAGGCAATCGACGACGCGAGCTCTTTTCTCGGATTCTTCAATACAATGATTGCAGAACCAGCCGACCCCAACCAGACGGACCGGATAATCAGATACATCGCGTCACATTACGGAAATTTTTATATTCGCATGGGACGTCATAAAATTCCAGTTATAACAAAAGAGGATGGTTCAATCTTTTACGATGAAAAATATGAATATTATTACGGACGTTCCGACATCTTAAGAAAAGGATCGGATCTTACTTTAATAGCAATTGGTTCAATGGTTTGTCAATCACTGGAAGCTTATCAAATTCTTAAAAAAACAAGTCCTGAAATTTCTGTGGAACTCACAGCGGCAACTTCAATAAAAAAATTCGACAGGACCCTTGTTGATTCCATAAAAAAAACAAAAAAAATAATAACCGTGGAAGATCATAATATAAATTCCGGGCTCGGCTCACAAATCGCCTATTTCCTTGAAAAAGAAGAAATAAAAGTTGAAAAATTCCTTCCGCTCGGTATCAAAAAATATCAGCTTTCCGGAAAACCTGAAGAATTATATGAACTTGAAGGACTTTCACCGGAAAAAATTGCAAAACAGTGCATAAAAACAGCAACCTGACAGACTTCACCGAATACTAATCTTATGATATAATAATAAAAACAAAAACAGGTATGTCTGAAAAAAGAAAAATACAAAACCCTTTGGCAAAAGAACTCAAAAGAACAGAATTTCGTGTCGTAATTTTTGGGTCGGCACGTTTAACAAAAAGTGATAAAATTTATAAACAGGTTTACAAACTTGCGAAAGAAATAGGGAAAAACGGCATAGATATAGTAACCGGCGGAGGCTTGGGACTTATGGAAGCGGCAAACGCGGGTCATGAAGCCGGAGACAAAGAAGACGTGGCCGACTCAATAGGATTGACTATACAACTTCCGTGGGAACCAAAAAAAAACGTATACCTCGAACTGAAAAAACATTTTAAAAAATTTTCGCATCGACTTGATCACTTTATGGCACTTTCGAGCGTCGCGGTAATAATGCCGGGAGGAGTCGGAACATGTCTTGAATTTTTCTATACATGGCAGCTCATCCAGGTAAAGCATATATGCCCGATACCTGTGATCCTTGTAGGAAAAATGTGGGAAAAGCTTATAGAATGGATAAAAAATTATCCCCTAAAACAGGGACTTATCAGCAAGAGAGACATGAAACAGCTCTATCTCGCTAAAAACAATAAAGAAGCTATACAAATCATAAAAAACACAAGAGAGATATTTAAAAAAGAAGGAGACGACTACTGCCAGAATATTAAAAAATACAAGCTCGACTAAAAGGCCCCTCCAGGTATACAATTCAGACATGATTTATGATAAACCAATCGCCGTAAAAAGAAGCGAACTTCTTCAGAAAACAAGAGATTTTTTCAGCAAAAAAGATTTTCTCGAAGTTGAAACTCCAATAATAACACGAATACCCGGAATGGAACCCTATCTGACTCCGTTTGAAACAAAATTCCA
>WJKQ01000062.1 GCA_014728975.1 Candidatus Peregrinibacteria bacterium
AAGCTACTAGAGGATATTGATAGTGAGCACTTTTATAAAATTCAATATATAGCTTCCAAGTTAAAAAACATGAAGTTTGATGAATTACTTGAAGCTGTTTACAAAGAATTTCCATACTATGCAATAAATAACAAACAAAAAGGGAGTAAATACCGCCAATATGATCCCCGAAAAAACAAGGCTAATCAGGAGCCTGCCATTTTTACGATCGGATATGAAGGAATAAGTATCGATGAATTTTTGAATCGTTTAATCGCAAATAATATCCATGTTTTAGTTGATGTCCGTAATAATCCGTGGAGCATGAAATACGGATTTATCGGAAAGACTTTAAATAGATTATGTGAAAATAGGGAGATTGAATATTTATCAATAAAAAATTTAGGCATTACTAGCGAAAAAAGACAAAAATTAGAAAAACTTTCAGACTACAAAAAACTTTTTCAAAAATTTGAAAAAAATCACATGCCGAATGTCAAAGAAGAGCTGTCTCAATTGCGATCTTTGCTGGAAAATGGTAAAAGAATAGCCCTGTTATGTTTTGAAAAAGATATCAATTGTTGCCACAGAGAAGTGGTTGCAAGACACTTAGCTCATCAATGTAATGAAAAATTCAAATTGGTACACCTCTGAAAACACATCTAAAAAAGTAAAAGTTCTAATTGCAGTCAAATCTCCTCCATATCCCAGCAAGAGTCATAGGGAGCTTGTATGCACAGCCGGAATAACTGATACGGGAGAGTGGATACGTCTTGTTCCCATACCATACCGCTATCTTGATGAAAAAAAGAAATATGAGAAATTCGACTGGATAGAGTTAAATGTTAAAAAGCACGATAAAGATCGCCGTTTTGAAACCTATAAGCCAACGAATTTAGACGATATTGAAGTAAAGGGACACATTGGAACAGAAGATAAATGGAGAGAAAGAAAGGAAGTATTCAAGGATAAAGTTGAACCTTCACTATGCCAGTGTGTAGAAAATTTTAGACAAAAGTGCGATGAAGGAAAACAATATGAAGCTGATTCTTTGTTTATGATAAAGCCTTATGAAATCAACAACTTTATCGTTGAAAAAGATAGTCCCGATTGGAAACCTGAATGGCAATTACTGTTTGAACAAGAACCTCTTTTTAAAGAGATGAAGATGAAGCCGTTAGATAAAATTCCGTACAAATTTTTCTACGAATTCAAATGTTGTGCTGATTGCCCAGGACATAAATTGAAAATTGAGGACTGGGAAATTTATGAATTAGCTAGAAAGTACAAAAATGACCCATCTGAACTACAAGAAAAAGTAAAAGCAAAATATTGGAAAAACTTCGTTAAAAAGAAGGAACTATATTTCTTTATTGGTAGCCAGCTACAGTGGCATAGAAGGAAAGCAAAAAATCCATATTTGATAATAGGTGTTTTTTATCCACCTAAAGATGATCAGTTAGGAATGTTCTCTTAAATACCCACCCAAGCCCATCCTTGTTCCGCCCCGAAACCGTCGTCTTTTCGCGCGGGAAGCGCAGCGCTTTTCTGCGGGCAGGCAAAAAGGAGGGGGTCTGGGGGAGGAATTTTTGCCTGTCCGCTCTTCTTCCCTTTGAGTTTGCACGACGTTCTTCCACGCGCCGCCCGAGAGGCGGCGGCCGGCGCAGACGTGAGCTCCTAGGAAGCTCTACCTTTTAGGTGTACTTGTTCTTGAAATAAGTTCTAACTTCCACATACAGGCAGCTCCAGATTGAAAGAATTCCAGATACTTTTGGCTTACTAAAGCTAAAATCTCTTTGTTTAATTAGTGAGAGCCTGCCCTTTTTTTTCAAGTATTTTTCCCATACCTTTTTTAATTGAGATAAATGGTTTATGTAGTTCCACACTTAATTTACCGTCTTTTAATAAAAAGTTCTGACCTAAGCTTTGAAATATAGTCTTCTTGTCATCAAGCGTTCCATTCTCAAACCGGTGTTTTGCATAGGTAGCAAACTTAAAAGTATAAAATAAACTAAATTTGCCACTGCGTACTACTTTTGCTTTTTGAAGAAGAAAAGTATACTTTAGTATGCTTAAATCATCACAAATGAATAAGCTTTGCACAAAATGTTAGCAAAATTTTGAAATCTCTGAAAAGGACTCAAATTTTTATCAAAAAATTCAGGTTCCTCCTCCAATCCTTTGTCCAAATTGCAGGCAGCAGCGCAGATTTGCTTTTAGAAATGAGAGAAATTTGTACCATACAAAATGTTCTTTTTGTGATGCCAAAATTCTTAGCATGTATATAAATAAAGAATATTCTGAAGCTGACTATGAAAAATTATCTAAACAAATCATTCAACATATGCAGAAAACAGTTGAATGGGGAGAGCATTTCCCCATGGAGATTTCTTCTTTCGATTATGAAATAACTATAGCAAATGAATATTTTCCAATAAAAAAGCCAAAATTTTTGGAAAAAAAATGGGAAAACAGTGAAATAAGTGGCGCGAAAATTTGTATTACCTGTCAAAAACCTTATAAAATTATCCCACAAGAAAAACGATTTTATGACAGCTTAGAACTGCCAAATACAAAGGAATGCCAAAACTGCAGGCACCTAAAACGTCTTAACTTAAGAAATCCAAGACAACTTTTTGATAGGAATTGCTCCAAATGCAAAATCTCCTTCAAAACAAGCTATCCTCAGGATTTACCTTACAAAGTATACTGTGAAAAACGCTCTCTTGAAGAAGTCTACTAGAAGGTTTAAACAACTGCTTGCACTTTATCTCTGACTTCATTTCTGACCATTGGCGGTAGGCTTTCAGGTAATGAAGGAACTCTATAACTCCCAGCTCTTTTTGGAGGTGAATATGTAACACTTTTTCCAGCTTCCAATCTAGAAATTGGTCTTTTACCACGCCACCATTTATTTATTTTTGTAGCACCTGTACGACGTTCCATTCGATTAACAAAACCATCTCTAAGTGCCCATCTAAAATCTGCTAAAGTAATTTCATCTTCTCTTACTAATTCTAAAGCTTGTTCAACAAAAGGTATAGCATCATGCATGAAACCAGATCGTAATCCTCCCAAGTATAATTCTTTTCTATCAATTTCAGGTAAATCAAGGTTACCAAATTCATCAAAAACAATCCTATCACCAGATTTGATTGCTGCTATCCTTTCTTCAAGAAATCTTATTCTATTTTTACCACTCATATGGGCAACTGCGGTTGCAACAGGATCGATAGTACAATAGCTCATTCTTTCAGTCATATATCTTGATAATAGAAGAGCTCTTAGTTCTCCATGATCAATTTCGCCTTCACTTGCTGCATTAATAGCATCTGGAAGCCAATCAGAGCTATCAAGATGCCTATGTTCTGTTCTGCCAGCTTCTTCTAAGAATATGTACCAATACTTATCACAAGGTTTTCTTGTTTGAGTTTCAGAAGATTCAACAGTTTTCATAATAATGGATTTAATAAATAGGCACCATATACTACGCCAGATCCGATTTTTGTCAATATAGTTCGACTAAAAAGGCCCCAGTTTTTAGGGGGGTTTTTTGAGGAAATAGCTTGATGTAAGTCAAAAGGGAAGTTAAGTTTTTGACGAATAACCAAAACTTACCCCCTTTTGACATGAATAAATATATACAAGATTTCATAAGAAACAATAGCAGATTTCTTTTAGGCGGTTTGACCCTGCCTCAACGAAAAGCTACTGAATCATCAAAAATTCACAAACTCACTAATTTCCGGGGTCCAAATGTTGTACCGAAAATTCCTCCACAAAAAATCTCTTACATTCAATCTCACTTCTTTTATATCTTTTCTCCAATTCTCCTTAAAACCTCTAATTATTCGTTCCTCAAAACCTCCCCCTGAGCAGCTTTCGCTGCTCCCAAGGCGTGGCCTGGAAAAACCGGGGTCTTTTTAGAAACATAAAGTCATCTGGGAACCTACCTCGATTCCTACGGATTGCTTGATTAAGAATTCTAGTTTCAACTCCATTAATTTTTGCTAAATCTTCATCTAACATGACTCTCTGTCCATGGATTATATCAATCGCATATTCAACACCTTTATTTGGAATTATTCTTTTCATGGAATAATCTATAGCAGACAAATTTAAAATTTTCTTAAAATTTTTTATATTGACAAAGTTCCCGCTACAGAGCAGGCTTTTTCAAAAAGAATAATATTAAATATAAAAAAAACAATGGAAAATCAGGATGAATTAATTCCCCTCAGTGAATTAATTTCGGGACAGAAAGGAGAAGTAGAAAATATCCTCGGAGGTACCGGAGTAATTGGCAGACTAAACGCGCTTGGCGTGAGGCCCGGCAAAAAAATTAAAAAAATTAGTGGAGCATTTTCAAGAGGACCGCTTGTCTTTGAAATAGATAAAACTCAAATCGCGATCGGACACGGAATCGCTCAAAAAATACTAATAAAAACACAAAAATGAAAAAAGTTCTGTTAATGGGAAATCCAAATGTGGGAAAAAGTGTCGTTTTCTCAAGATTGACGGGCGTCCACGTAATAGCTTCAAATTATCCGGGCACAACTGTGGAATTTACGGAAGGAAGTCTTAACGTTAATAAAGAAAAAACAAAATTAATAGATGTTCCCGGCACATACACTCTTGAGCCGACCTGTACAGCCGAAAAAATTGCCACCGAAATGATAGAGGAAGGCGATTTGATAATAAATGTTCTGGACGCGTCACGCCTCGAAAGAAATCTTCTTCTTACTCTTCAGCTTTTGGAAAAGAAAAAACCTATGCTGGTCGTCTTAAATATGTGGGACGAGACAAAACATAAGGGAATAAAAATTGACATTAAAAAACTTGAAGAAGAACTGGGAGTTCCTGTTATTCCAACCACAGCCGTAACCGGAGAGGGCATCAAAAAACTCGTTTCAAACCTGGAGAAAGCAAAAATTCCAAAACGAAAAAAGACATCAACAAATGAAAAATGGCAAAAAATCGGTGAAATAATTAAAAAAGTACAGAAAATTACCAAACGCGATCACACTCTAAAAGAAAAAATCAGAGATTTATCAATTAAACCGCTTTTTGGAATACCTCTGGCGGTCATTGTATTATTTTTGGTATTTTTGGTGATTAGATTTGTGGGGGAGGGATTGATCGGTTTTGTATTTGAACCTCTTTTTGAAAATATTTGGACACCTTTAATGTTGAAACTAAGCACTTTTCTTGGAGGAAAAGGTTTTATTCACGATGTTTTGATTGGGGAACTATATGATGGACGAATAGCATACGTGGAGTCCCTGGGACTTCTTACCACCGGACTTTTTGTGCCGATAGCCATGGTTTTACCTTATGTTTTTGCTTTTTATCTGTCATTGAGTTTTCTGGAAGATGTCGGATATTTACCAAGGCTTGCTGTTTTATGTGATAATTTTATGCATAAAGTCGGTTTGCACGGATGTTCAATAATTCCTATGTTTCTTGGACTGGGATGTAATGTTCCCGGAGCATTGGCAACACGTATACTGGAAACAAAAAGAGAAAGATTTATAGCAATGACTCTGATGTCAATCGCTGTTCCATGTATGGCTCAGACCGCGATGATTATAGGGCTGATAGGAAACGCAGGCATAACCGGTCTGGCATTTGTATTTGGAACACTCTTTATAGTCTGGATAATTCTGGGACTCATTTTTAATAAGTTCCTAAAAGGGGAGAGCCCTGAAATTTTCACGGAAATTCCTCCTTATAGAATGCCGTATATGCGCGCGTTGTTTAAAAAAGTATGGATCAGGATAAAATGGTTTATAAAAGAAGCGGTTCCTTATGTACTTTTGGGAGTGCTTTTTGTAAATATTTTATACTCGTTGGGAATTATTCAATTCTTGGGAAAAATTTCAGCACCGGTGATTACAGGAATTTTAGGACTACCCGAAGCCGCGGTGGGAAGTCTGATTGTGGGATTTTTGCGTAAGGATGTTGCTATCGGAATGCTTTTACCTCTCGGATTGACATTGCCTCAATTGATAGTCGCGAGTGTTGTATTGGCGATGTATTTCCCCTGTGTCGCGACTTTTAGCGTAATGTTAAAAGAACTTGGAATAAAAGATATGATTAAATCAGCCGGAATTATGATTTTCTCAGCGTTTTTTGTGGGAGGGACTTTGAATGTTTTATTAAACGCTATACTTTAAACATTTAAAACAGCCTCTTTTACGTTTCCGTTCATTTCCCTAATTTTAAGGCCTCTTTCTTTTAACGCTTCAAGCATTTTCGGACCGAATCTTCCTGCGATTACCATATCAACATTTTTATCTGCCAGCATCTTGGCAACGGAAAACCCGGCTCCTCCACCTCCAAAACTAAATGGATTATCGATACTTTCCAAAACTTTTCCCGATTCATCAAAAATCAAATAATAAGGAGCTCTGCCGGCCCTGTCACTTATTGATGAATTTTCATCTTTATCGGTGGAAGCAACAGCAATTTTCATTTTTTATAAGTTAAGGATTTTTCTACGGCAATGCCGTTTAATATCGAAAAAATAATCATATAAATCGTGAGAACAATCACAAATTTTACTCCAAAATAATAAATCATCATCGGAAGAATGGGAATTTTTACCGCCCTGTTATATAAAAAAGTTACAATAAATGAGTCTCTTACACCTTTTTCCTTAATGTCAGCCAAAAGCGGATACCACATATAAATCGGTCCCGTCGAAATTATTCCAAAAATTACAGAAAATAAATATCCTTTAAAACCGGCTTCTCTACCTAAAAATTTTACAATCCTTTTGGAATCCAATATTAAATTGGAAATAAAAATTAAAAGAAAAACAATGAGAAGTATAGGTAAAATCTTCTTTATAAGTTCAAAAAAAGAAATTAAAGAATCAATAAATAAAGGATAATTAACTATTGCCAAAAAAAGATATATAAATAGGACCAATATGAAAAATTTTTGATATCCGCTGATTTTTAATAATAATTTTTTAATCATATAAACGATAAAGTAACCGTTGTTAAAATAGCTACAATAATAGCAGTCAAAAAACTGAAAAGATTTCTTGAAATCGCAAACTTTTTACCAAGCATAACGAATTCAGCAGGTAATTGAACAACACCCACGGTTACCCAGGAAAGTATAAACGCAGTAACCGCAACCAGACTAATACCTTTATCCAGCAATTCGCCGCCGATAATATAACTATTAAGAGGATTCCCAACGGCGATACTTCCAAAAATAGAGCCTATTAAAGAGTCGATTGCATAATTCCCGGTAAAAACCTTACTGTAAAAATCTTTGGGCACGGCGGTAATAAACAATGAAATCAAAAGTAAAACCGAAAAGAGAATAAAAATACTTCTTTTAAAGGCGTTTAAGGTCTGGAGAATTGATTTTTTTATTCTTAAATAAAACATATTTAAATCATTTGACTGCGATTGCGATTATAGCTCCAACACCGCTTTCAATATAGTTTTTATCGTATATCTCCTGAAAGATTTTCCTTGTAAGATCTCCGGAACAATGACTCGGCGCTACTTTTTTTACGCCAAGCATTTTGAATTTTTTTGCGATATCTCTCAATTCTGCTTCAGAAAGACCATTTAAATGAAAACCACCCATTACCAAAAAAACTTCATCGCCATATAATTCCTTTGCTTTTTTGATTATATTGATTATGCCGGGATGAGCACAACCCGTTATAATAATCAATCCTTTTGATGATTTTATTACCATGGAATGTTCTGCCTGACGTTCTACCATTTCTCCGGTTGAATAAACATTATTAGTGATTTCCAGAGGCTCATCCACTTCGATTAAGCCCGCTCCAGTTGAAGTCATTTGAGTTTTTAAACTTTCTGGAAAAGATTTTAAGGGGTAAACACTTACTCTACTGTTTGTTTCCAAAAAATCCATCAGGCCTCCGGTATGATCATCATGACTATGAGAAAGAAAAACGAAATCGATTTTCGAAGGATCGATTTCCAAATCATTCATATTTAAAAGCAAAATTTCTCCATTACCTCCTGTATCAAACAGAATTTGTTGATCCTCAATTTCAACCACACATCCAAAACCCCAGGAAGTTCTGAGCTCAGAATTAACTTTATAATTATCAAAAACAACGGTAATTAAAATATTTGATGAATTTTTCATAATATCAAACTTTCATTTTTGCAAGGTTAAATCTTGCATAGAGTTTATAAATTTAAGGTTCTAAAACATCTTCAGTTTCACCGTCTACCGATATAACAACATTATCTATAGTAGGGAATTGAAGCAAGGTTTGTTTAATTTGAGAATTTATGCTTTGCACGCGGCAGGATCCTCCAACCTGATATTGAAGCGTCAAATCAAAATCAGCATAGGCTGTCCCATCATCAATACTGACGCTGTTTAATTCAACATTATCGTTGATTGAAGTAATATATCCTTCTTTTATTTCCTCCTCTGTCGGACCTTTTAATAATTCGATCAGCGCGGTCTGGGCGACCGCGGTTGTTTGAGGTAATGTTCTTTCAACAGGATAAACATTAGAACAATCAAGCATTTCAGGATTCATTTCTGTATTTGGAAAAAAAACATTAAAATTTGTAGTTTCAGTTTCCTGTTTCTGATCTTTTAAAATAACAGGAATTTCTAACATTTTGGCGTGCTCTGGAATCCCTGATGGATTTTCATATTCCAAAATCAACTTTGCGTATACAGTATCTTCTTTAATTTCAAAAGGAACCTCTGACTTAAATGGAACAAAATCCTCAGTCATCCATTCATCCTGAGCTGTCGCAAAAGAATCCGATATTTTATTCCTGTTCATATCAACAAGAAAAACCTGAAAAGATCCTTCAAAAAACCAGGATCCGACTGCTTCCCCTTTAAGTTCTATAGGACTTGTCACCTCAGAATTTGGAAGAGGATTTGTTACCTTGATCGTAGAATCAACATCTGTTTTACAGCATCCTGCCAGTAAAATTATCGTAACTGCAAACAACAATATTTTTTTCATGTTTTTAATATATTACAAAATAAATTTTAAAAAGATCGATTTCCCATATTTTCATACTTTCCGATTTCTTCATTGATAACTTTTGTTAATTCAATAATAATTTTTCGGAGTTTTTTTATTTCTCTTTTTTTTGGACGGAGCGTTTTTTCATTCATATATAATTTTCTGTTTATTTCAATCTGCATACCGGGAAGACCGCGTCTTGAACAATGATAACCAAGAATATATTTACCGGAGTACGGTTCATTAATTTTCACGGAAAAACCTTTATCCTTAAAAAAATTATATATTTTTAGAGTGGTATCCCTTGAACAGGTTGTGTAATCACGATTACCCAGTACAATATCAGCGCGTTCCATACCGGTATCCGATCTCATTTTGGGACCGATATTCCATAAAGAATGAGCGTCAATTAAAAATTTGGCCTTTTTTGAAAGTTCATCAATCTCTTTATGAAACGGTTCATGATATTTCTCAACTCTTCCAAATATATTTTCCAGGTCGGGAGGAGTTTTATAAATTTGTTCACCGAATTCATCCACACTGACAACCACACCTTCATGATAAAGTTTATACTCCATTTCAATATCATCAGGCGCCCTGTTTACATCGACTACCAGTCTTGAGATTTTTGCCTTAACAACGTAAGCATTTGGAACATCAAAAATTTCACCCGTATATAGATCGCTTTGTTTTCTAATCTGAAAATCATTAAAAAGCATTAGGTCCTTAAGCTCCTTCGGAACAAAGGTAGAAGCATGAGGTATAGCAATTAATATTGGATATTTTTTCCTTTCAGCCATAAATTAATTGGTTATTCCTTCTCGCACCATTCCAATAACTTTTTTGGATTTTTATCCCATTCTTTTTCCCATAAATCCGTCATTTCTTCCGCTGGACTTTTTTCTTTGATATAAATCTGTTCTTTTAGATTCGCCAAATGAATACTTTCATCTTTATCATCGCCTATAGAACTTTTTCTGCCGAATTTATGGAGTGATTCATTTGCAATATGAATTAAAGCTTTTGCATACCATAATAGATTTTTACCTTTAATTTCTGTTTTTAAACCTTCTTTCCAGGCTCGCCTGTCAGTTTCAATAATATCTTCGTATGTCCAGTCTTTGGTTAATTCTTTAACCGACTCCCAATTGCTGGAATCGAAAAGTAATCCTTTTATTAAAGCCGGCACAGCCATAACCATTCTTAAAGGAACACTATCCGCAACTCTGTATTCAAGGTAATCGGGCCGCAATCTTATATCGGACCAGGTTGTTTTAATATGCTGATCAAAATCATAAATAGTCGGATAAATATTTTCATAACCTTCTTTAATCCATTTTTCGAATGTCAAATCTTTTGGAATTAAATCTTCTTTTTTCTTCCTCTTTATAAGATAAACAGGGAATTTAGAATAAAACTCAATCCATTCTCTGAAAGAAAAATTTTCAGAAAGAATATTCTTCGGAATTGTATTTCTTAAAGGATCAAAATGCATGATGATGTACCTTCTCATATCCAGAAGACCAGAAAATTCACGATTATTTATAGGACTTGAAGCAAAGATAGCTCCCACGATAGGAATAATTCTGAATAATGTTTGTGCTTTTTTTATTGCGTTTCCCTCATCGGAATAACTCAAGTTTGCAGTCAGGCCGTTATTTTTTTTCATTTGGGGCTCCATCCATTCGTTTTGAGCAAATATTTCAAAAATTTTATATCTTTTTTTCTTTATATATTTTATTTCATCCGCACTGTGAAAAGGCTGTATTCCTAACGGGAGCCAGCCGATATTAAAAAAGCTGCTCATTTCCTGTACTTCGTTTGCATGAATACGAAATTCTCTTCCAAGATCATGTAAAGATTCAAGAGGAGAACCTGAAAGCTCAAATCTTCCGTCCGCTTCCAGAGTGACCCGGGCATTCCCCCTTTTTAATTCATAAATATAATTCCTGTAACCTTCTACAATTTCCCATCCTACTTCAGCAACGAGCTTTTTTAATATAGCAAGATAACCTTTATCACTTTCATACGTAACAGGTTCTATAGTATCACGATAGATACCGGAACGCTCCCACTCAATACCGACATATAAATGTTTTCCAGTTCCTGATTTTTTATAATATTCAACCAGATCATCAATAGATGTCACTACCGAACTTTCATTTAAAGCCATAAAAAATTTAAAAACCTAACTTAACCCTCTTACTTAACTTAACAGATTCAGTTATAAATTCAAGCAATAAATATTTTGAATTCTAAATAAATAAGCTATGATTAAAAACAATAAATAACCAAAAAAAAATGAAAAAAATTTCATCCATCAAAAACATTGCATTATTAACAATGTTTAGCATTTTATTTTTAACGATTGCAGCAACTGCTAATGCTGAAGAAACAACAGTTACACCTATAGATGAAACAAATAACGAAGAGCTCCCTCCGGAAGAGGAAGCTTACGCAGAGGAAAATTTACCTCCGGAAGAAGAACCTTATGCAGAGGAAATTCCACCGGAAGAACAGCCTCTCGAAGAAATAATTACAGAGGAACCCCAAGAGGAACAGCCACAGACAGAAGATTCTACAAATAATCAACAAATTGACTGTATTGAAATTTATTATGATATAGAAAACTACAATAGAATTTTGGATGAAATTACAAATGATCCGATGACGACAGATACAAGAGACAAACTGATTAACGAACAATATGAACTAAAAGAAAAAATTGAATCGGCCGAATCTCAATGTGGAATAATATTTGAAGAAAATATTAATTATCCGGAAACATCTACAGAAGTTTTTATCCCGTATGAAAAAGACAAAGTTTCCGTCATTGTAGATGAATTATTCCCCGATGTATTACCCGAAGCGACAGAGGCGCAGGCGGTATATTTTTTGCAAAATTTAGGGATTATAGACGGATATCCGGATGGAACATACAAACCTGAAAACGAAGTAAATAGGGTCGAAGCTTTAAAAATAATTTTTGCGACCGCTAGTTTATTAAAGCCGGAATACTCGATAGATACTTCAAATACAAACCAGGAAATCGATTTTTCCGACACTCAAAAAGGCGAATGGTATGTGCCGTTCGTTTATGTGGCAAAAAATGCTGGAATTGTGGACGGGTACCCTGACGGGACATTTAAACCGGGAAATCCGGTAAACAAAGTGGAATTTTTAAAGATGCTTTTTGAAGCATTTGGTATAGACATAAACGATATAGAAATCGGAGAAATTCCTTATTCTGATGTTTCGGATAATGATTGGTTTACTCCATATGTTAGCTTTGCAAGTGAATTAAATTTAATCGATAAAGAAAATCTGCTTTATCCGGACCAGAACTTGTCACGTGGAGCAGTTTCGGAAATTACTCATAAATTATTGAAATCATACGACAGTAGATATTTGGATATGGGGATATCTGAACAGGTTGAAAATGAAAGCCTGTATTGTGTTGGAAATGTATGTTTTTCATATACCACTTATGGAGCTTCAGGATGCAAGCCGATAGGAGAAAAACAGGTAACAAAATACAGCGAGGATTTTGAATTTTTAAAAAAAATAACGGTAGAATTAAAAGATGGAACCATTATAACGATAGACGGAAACACAGAGGTTACTTATGATAACGGAGGAAAAGGAAAATTGGGAGATTCGGGTTCTTATTATGCAAAATTAGCCATAATGGGTGAAATTCATGGAAGAAATAAATTCATTACGGATATTTCTAAAATCAAGCTTTTGATAGAAATAACCTCGGAATACAGGAATGCAACAATAGAATGCCAAAAAACAGACTCTGGAAGTGAATGGGTGACTCTCGAAGAAGATGAAGGAAAATCAAGCCGCGAAGTCGAAAAAATAATCAATCTGGAAGATAAAAGTGAAATCGATTGGAAAGAACTTCAAAATTTGATTTTAGAAGCCAAGACTGAAGATCTGGAAAAACTTCTTCATTCTGTAAAACGTTCTCCAAAAGACGAATGTTCCCCTGTTGGAAAAAAAGAAACAATACCTGGAAAAGAGAATACATTTGTCTATGTTGATAAGATAGAAATTACAATGAATGACGACATATATGTGAAACTTGATTCAAGCCAATCGGTATGGAATCATGGGAAAGATGAACCCATGAACGACAGGGCATTATCTGTCGCTTCCACTGATCAGATAGTCGATCATACAGAATGGTATCTGGATAAAATTTTCCCTACGAACAAAGATCTGGATGACGTAAAAGAGATTAAAATTACATTTCGAAAATACGTTTATGAATATCCTATAGAAAGAACATGTGTCAAAAAATCAATAGTTCAAAACGGCGAAACATTATCATGGAATGAGTGGAGCGAAAACATGGGAATGGAAAAGAAATCCGAAAAAAAATTCACCAAAATAATTACTCTGGAAGAATCCGATAAAAATAAAGAATTTAAAGATGAAATGAAAGAAGCCAGAAGCGAAGTTTACGGAGATTAATAATCCTGATAAAGTCCTTCAACATGAAGAACAGAAGGAGATTCCCGGAAATAGATATGTGGCGGGGTACAGCCTTAATCGGAATGGTTGTGTTTCATTTTTTCTTTATTTTGGATTATTTTGATATTATCAATAACCAGATGTACTACGGTGGTTGGCTTATACTCGCCAGATTTGTGCAATACAGTTTTTTATTGCTTGTTGGAATTTCTCTTGCTTTATCTTTCAAAAAAAACCAAAAAGCGAACTCCAGGAAAAATTTTTATAAAAAACAGATTAAAAGGGCTTTGTTAATTTTTTTGCTTGGAATGATGATATCCCTGGTTACATTCATTTTTATTCCACAGGAATATGTAAAATTTGGAATGCTTCATCTTATCGGCTTAAGTATTTTGTCACTCAGTTTTATTGCAGGAAGAAAATATTTGGCTTTTGTTATAGGAATTATCATAATAACTGCAGGATTTTTCATAAAAACAATAACCACTTCTTCAATTATTCTTTTCAATCTCGGATTTGAAGGAATAAATATTAGTTCAATAGACTATTTTCCGGTTTTTCCATGGCTTGGAGTTGTGGCTCTGGGAATAGGTATCGGACATATTCTATATAAAGAGTTTAGAGGAAAAATACAGATAAAAGGTACAAATAAATCACATCCGCTGAAACTGATTTCTTTTATTGGAAGACACACACTATTGGTATATATGGTTCATATACCCATTATACTTATAGCGCTGGTTTCTTTTAAAATAATACCTCTTGAATCGCTTTTATAAATCTGAATTTACTTTTTCTTTTTTGAACCTGAAGAGGACTTTTCCTCATTTTTGCTTTCTTCCGCTTTTTTGGTCTTTTTTGATTTTGCAAAAGCAAAATAAGTGGCAACTACACCTGCAGCCAAAGCGATATAAAGGCCAAAACCGAGAAATGCGAATTCGAAACGGCTGTCCATAATAAAGATTACAGGACCCGCAAGCATCACTACGGATAAAACCTTAATAAGCATATCTTCTTTGGCAGGCAGTTTAAATTTTACTTTTACTTTTGGAAGCAGCCATAAAAGTATGAGTGCAATGGAAGCGAGTACTGTTAAAATCCCAAACCTGTGCCATCCATTTATGGCAGCTGAGGCAAAAGTCCCGAATGAAATTGACATCCACGGTAAAAAAGTCGAAACCAAAGCGGCAGCGGCTGATACGAGAATTATTTTTTTTGCTTTTGGTTCTTTTTCAAAAGATTTTTTTAAATCTGTCATGATGAATGAGGTTAAACAAATTTTTTTACTTTATAACTATACCTAAATATAAAATTATTTTCAATTATATATTAATAAATACTCCTATAGAATTTCTGTTATAATTTGCTTGCTTTAATATAAAAAAATGGAAGATTTCCACAACATACTTATATTGATGGTCGTAGTCTGGGTGATGGGAAAGATATTTCGCTATCTCACGCTTCCGGTAATTTTTGGTGAATTAATAGGAGGAATAATAGTAGGGCCAATGGTTCTCGGTCTTGTTGACCCGGACAGTTCAATAATAAATATTCTCGCACAACTGGGAATTTTCTTTCTTATGCTTCACGCAGGCATAGAAACAAACCCAAATACTCTCCTAAAAGGTTCAAAAAAATCAGTATTGATTGCATTGGGCGGTATAACAATACCTTTTTTTGTGGGATTTTTAACTGCGGACGCATTTGGTTTTTCTCTATACGAATCATTATTTATTGCGACTTCGGTATCGGTTACCGCGATTGTGATTTCTGTGAGAATGCTTAAAGATTATAAATTAAAAAATACAAAATTCGGCCATACAATAATGTCAGCAGCTTTAATAAGCGATATTGTTATACTTGTTTTATTTTCAATTATACTTCTTTTGGTCGAAAACGGCTCGGTCAATCCTTCGGCTGTTATTTTCATGCTTGGAAAAATTCTTCTTTTCTTTGGAATTGTTATTTGGGCCGGCAAAAAATTACATAAATACGCCAGCAGACTTTTTGAAAACAAAGGATTTACTCTTACACTTGTTTTGGCGTTATTCCTTGGTTATGTAGCAGAATGGATTGGACTTCACGTAATTATCGGAGCGTTTATGGCGGGTCTTTTTATCAGTGAAGAATTGATAGGAACTAAAATATATACAAAAATTGAGGATAGAATTTATGGATTAAGTTATGGATTCTTAGGGCCTATATTTTTCACAAGTCTGGCGTTTAATCTGGATTTTAAAGGATTTATAGACAGGCCCGAATTATTTTTATCTTTTTTGGCAATCGCGTTTATCGGTAAATTAATGGGAGCAGGTGGGGGAGCCTTAATTCAGGGGATACCCAAATTAAGATCTTTCATGATTGGCGTAGCGATGAACAGTAAAGGATCAGTTGGTTTAATCATTATGACTGTGGGCGTTCAAATGGGAATTATTGAAAAAGACATTTTTTCAGTATTGATTACAGTAGCATTTGCTTCAACACTGATTACGATATTATTATTAAAACCTCTTAGAGAAAAAGCGATACGTAAAAGACTTTAACTTCCTAATTCATCAAAATCTATTTCAACCTCCTCTCCGAGATGCGGAATATGCACATCCTTATAACCGTTCTTAAAAAGTGCGTTTGAAAAGAACTCCAATTGAGTTTGTTCACCATGAACCAAAAAGGTTTTTTTAGGCCCCTCGATCCTGTCGATATAGTCAAGAAGATCACTTCTGTCAGCGTGAGCGGAAAACGCATCCATCATATATACTTTTGCTCTTACCTTATAGGGATCGCCAAAAATATTTACTTCTTTATGACCGTCTGCCAGTTTTCTTCCAAGCGTATTTTCCGCCTGGTAGCCAACTATCAAAACAACATTTTTAGGGTCTTCAATGTTATTTTTTAGATGATGAAGAATTCTGCCATGCTCACACATACCCGAAGCTGAAATTATAACCATAGGTCCTTTCATATCATTTAAAGCTTTTGATTCATCAACACTTCTGGTGTATTTCAATTCACCAAAACCAAAAGGGTTGTCCCCCTGCTTTATAAATTCGTCCCTTGTTTCTTTATCAAAACATTCCATATGTGATCTAAATACTTCAGTCAAATTACCGGCAAGAGGACTGTCTACAAAAATCGGGATTTTCGGAATTTTCTTTTTCTTGTTGAGAAGATTTAAATAATAGACAACTTCCTGTGCGCGCTCCAAAGCAAAAGAAGGAATAATTAATACGCCTCCATCTTCGCACACCTTATTTACAACAGCCGCAAGATCATCTTCAATTGTCTGAAGTGCGGCATGAAGTCTGTTTCCATAAGTACATTCAGTAATCAAAACATCGGTAGGAGGGATTGACTGTGGATCCCTCAAAATCGGCAGACCTCTTCTTCCCAGATCTCCTGTAAAGCAAAGTCTTAAATGTTTTTTACTTTTTTTATCATAAAAAATCATATGAATAAGCGCCGATCCCAAAATATGACCGGCGTCATAAAAAGATGCTACAATTCCGCTTTCTACAACAAAACTTTGTTCGTAATTAACCGCATAAAAATTTTTCAAAATATCCTCCGCATCTTCCAGACGATAAAGCGGCTCCCTAAGAACCTTGGGAAGTTTTTTCCTCTTTTTTAGCCATTCAACTTCGCGTTCCTGGATATACGCGCTGTCACTAAGCATGTAATTGCTTAAATCTCTTGTTGCGTGAGTACAATATATAGGTCCTCCGTAGCCTCTTTTTGCAAGAAGCGGCAAAATACCGCTATGGTCTATATGAGCATGAGAAAGAATTACAGCGTCAAGATCATCAGGATCAAATAAAAGCTCACTGTTTTTCTTACGTTCCTCCTTTCTATGTCCCTGAAACATACCGCAGTCAAGAAGGATCTTTTTCCCATTAAAAGTAATTAAATGTTTTGATCCTGTAACTTCACCCGCGGCTCCCGCAAATTTAATTTTCATAAAAAATATTAGTTTTTTTGATTATATCATTCATTTTTTTCGATCTCAACAACACCGCTTCTGATTTGATCTTTCATATCCTCACTATATTCCCCGTAATTAATAAATTTCTCAATCCATATGTCATATTCTTTTTCAGTCATTAGTCTGGATTGAGACCTTTCGCTTTTCATCGGAAACAAATAAACTTTTGTTTTAAAACCTTCATCTTCATCCATATCATCAAGAACAAGTCCAATCGCAAGTTCTTCCTGGGTCATTAGCGACCAGTATTGATCAAACACAAAATTTCCCAATGAATACAATATAAGTTTTCCTTTATATTCTTCAAAGCTCTGAACGACGTGGGGATGATGTCCGATTATAAAATCAGCCCCGGCATCGATAAACGCTCTTCCCGGTGAAATCTGATTTTCCCGGGCAGGAGTATGTTTATATTCATATCCCCAATGAATAGAAACAACAAGATAATCAACATTAGGCCTTACCGTTTTTATAAGTTCAACAGCCGCTTGATCGTCAAGAGTATGTGTTACATCCTGAAAACATAAAAAAGCATATGATTTATCACGGACTTTGCCGTAATGAACACTGTTAAAATCTGCATCTGTGGGATGACCGCACCAGCCGATCCCATTTTCTTCAAGAGCGGAAATAGTGGACTCGCGGCCGCTCCAACCCCGATCAAGAGCGTGATTGTTTGAAATGGAAAGAAGAGTAAATCCTTTTTCCCTTAAAAACGGAGCAATATCTTCATTAAAAGCAAAAATCATAGATGTTCCGCCTTTTGACCCCTGACCTTTTATGGGGCCTTCAAGATTTCCAAAAATTACATCCGCACCTTCAAAAAATCTTTCTTCGTAACCTTCGATATTCTCAAAAATATAATTAAGCCCGTAACTATCCATTAAAACTCTTACATATCTTCCCAGCATCATATCTCCGAATGCAGTAACAGTTAAATCACGATCCTCTTTAAAAACACCTTCATGAAAAGTAGTCAGAAAATAACTGTTTGAATCATAAACTTCATGTGCGTGAATTTCCGCCAGTCGCCCTCCGGATAATTCGAGATAATCAAAAAGAACTTTTAAAACAGGTTTACTGTCAACATCAAGCTGAGAAATTCCTTTTTTATCAAATGTTTCAATAACATTATATGCAAGCTCGTCATGAAAATGAGCTGTACGGTTGTTTATGCCTTGCGCAAAATCTGTTGAAGCAATAACGAGTGTTCCTTCATTCAAAAGATGAGCCAGATCATTTGCCAGCTTCTCAAGATTTTCGTCTTTTTCAAAATCCTTTATAACTATCGGAACAATTCGCGCATTCGGAAATGTTTTTTTGATGAATGAAGCAAAAATCGCAACAGAATATTCTTTATTAAAAGCATAATAATAAGAAGGAACATTCAGTCCTTCCAAAAAATTAATATCGGGCTCAAGGTTTCCATACGGAGTTTTATAACCGTACCTGGAAGAGGCAATATTATTGTTTCCTTTCCATGAATGATTTTCTCCCAAAATAACAAATTTTTTAACATTTTGAGTTTCTTTTAGGCGTACAAAAAATTCCGCGATATCATCGGCGGCCTTAAAATTTGAAGGTAAAATAGCACCATAAACGTTTGATCTGAAAGGCTGATTATTGGAAACTCTTTCAAAAACACGGTCATAAAAAGCTTTTTGAATATCAAATAAATCAAAATATCCATCGGCGCCGGGCTGTACGATCCCTCTTTTTAATTTTTGTTCTTCCTCGTTATTTTCGACCTCCACATCAATTATTCTAAAGACATCATTTGTAGCAATTTCCCCCGAATTAATCTTAAATAAAAGAAAAACAGCCAGAATAATTCCGCATAATATTATCAACTTATTCATACACAAAAATTAAAGATCAAGCATTTCCTTTAATTTATCTGATTTTTCCAAAGCTTTTAAATCATCAAAACTCCCGATATGATGACCGTTAATAAAAATTTGCGGTGTATCCGTTCTTCGTAAACTTTTTTCCTCCATCTCTTTTTCCAGCGCCGGACTTTCGTCAATAATTTTCTCATGATACTCAACATTCTTACTTTCCAAAAACTCTTTGCATTCTTTGGAATAAGGACAATATGTTTTAGTGTAGATAACGACTTCAGCCATAAAGAATGAGTTAAAATTTCTATTAACAATGATACCTTTTAATAAATCTTCTTTAAATAGCATTTTTCACAATAAACAACCTGCGGATCATCCGGAGAATATGTAGTCTTGATATCAGCACCGCATTTATAACAGACTCGGTTCCATATTTTTCGCGGATTTCTCAGAGCCAGTCTTCTCAAATGTCGCTCATCGGGATGAAATTCGGGAAGCGGTAGATTATATTTTTCATAAAATTTTAGCTCTTTTGACATTATTCTAAATAATCTTCCTGTGGCTTTACATTTTACAGCTAATTTTAATATTTCTTTGGAATACTTGTTTTCTCTTTGATTAATTTCATCCCCCGGGATTATATTATCGATATTTTTTACTCTTTCTTGCGGCTCAACCCATTTCCAGCCTTTTTCTGTGACCTCTTTTCTGCTTAAAGGATGATATTCCTGTGCGATTGTTTCATTATATCCAAAAACAGAATTTTTTATCGGGAAAAAATCTCCCCATTCGCCGGTTTTTTTCATATGTTGAATTATTTTTGGAATCAATTTTTTGTATTCTTCTTTTGAATATTGTTTGTTTAAAATACAGTATTGTTTGTGTTTTAGACTTATACATCCGAAACAGTCTTTGGTGTTTAACGTACAGGTTGAACAATACATAAGGTCTGCCACTTCCCAGCACCAGTGACAAAAAAACATATTTGAAACTTTATAAAATCCACTGTTCTCGTATATAAAATTTCCCATTTCTCCGATATCCGTCTCAATAATATTGTGTGAATCCATAATCTGGGTGGCATAATGCACATTTTCACAATTGGAACTGTTAAAAAGATAATAACAGTCTTTTGAATTATAAATATAATCTCCGACCACATTTTCATTATTTTTCCCTTCCATAAATTTAACCGGCGTTTTCAGCTTAAGTTCATTCAGCATTTTTCTTAATTCTTCAGGAGACTTTTTCCATAATTCTTTGATTTTATTATCATATTCTTCTTTTGAACATTGTTCATTCAAAATACAATATTGTTTTTGTCTCAGACCAACGCATAAAAAACAGTAACTACAACTTTCCACGTCAAAACAATATTTTATATATTTTGAATTGGAACAGCCCTGACAGAAAAAACATTCATATAATTTTTCACAATCCGTGCATTCGTAACAAAGCTCGCTGTTCCTGACCACTAACGAATCGATACAGTCTTTACTGTAATATGGATTTCCATACATACAATCTTCACAACTTATCGATCCGAATAAAAGGTAGCAGTTTTTGCAATCTCCCACTACATTACAGTAATCGCAGTTGACATTATGTGCTGCTATAAGCGCTATCCTGGGGACTTTTTTCTGAAGTTCAAAAAACTGTTCAAAAAAAGGTCTGTTAAAATCAAAATCCTGACCGTAGTCTAAAGCATCCCAGTCATCTCCAAACCACGCATCCGGTTTGTAAACCGGGAAAGGCTCATCTTTGGAATAAGAAGCAATAATGTTTTCTCCTGTTTTATCACATTTTCTTTTATAAAGAGTTCTTTCATTTCTCCATGCCATTCTCCTCCTTTGCCTTTCCTGATAAGATAGTCCTGGTTCGGGAAAGTCAAAACGTTTTCGAAATTCTGCTATATATTCTTTAAAATTTGACATTTCTAAACTAAAAATTACATTTAAAAATATAACTGTATAATTCTTTAAGTCAAATATGATAAAATCCGGATATGAATAAAATTATTGCAATCTACACGGATGGAAGCTGTCTTGGAAATCCCGGACCGGGAGGTTGGGGAATCATCATACTTTACAAAGGAAAAGAAATAAAAATTTCAGGTAGAGAAAAAGAAACCACAAATAACAGGATGGAAATGACTGCAATTATAGAAGCATTAAGGTGGCTTCATGACAAATCAAATTTATCCCGTGAAGAACTACGAAATTTCAAAATAAAAATCTACAGTGATTCAAACCTGCTTGTTAAAACGTTGAACCAGGGCTGGAAAAGAAAAGCAAACCTTGACCTTTGGTCTGAAATTGACAAATTCAGAGCCTGGCTGGATATTGAATGGATATGGGTAAAAGCACATGACACTGACAAATACAATAATATGGTCGATGCGCTGGCTTTTAACGAAGCAAAAGAACAAAAAAAGGAACTTTCCTAGTCTAATTTGGATTTTAAGGCTTCTTTACTTTGAAATCCGATAACTTTATCCTCAACCTGTCCGTCTTTAAAGAAAAATAAAGTTGGGATGCTTTGAACTTCATATTTTCCGGCAAGATCGGGATTTTCATCGACATTACATTTTCCAATTTTCCATTTTCCTTCATATTCTTTTGCGAGATCTTCAAGAACCGGTTCCATCATTTTACAGGGACCGCACCAGTCGGCAGAAAAATCCACCAATACCGGTAAATCGGATTTTAGGACCTCATTTTCAAAATTTTCTTCTGTAATTTGAATTTCAGCCATGATCAAAAATGTTAAAGGTTAGTTGACGATATTCTAACCAATATTTCTTTTATTTTAAAGAAGCTTTTTTAAAAACATCTTTAACCTGAGCCTGCCAGTCTTTTACGTCTGGTGAACTGGCTTTTCCGACATACGACTTTCTGAGTATTCTTAAAAAAGGAAGTTTTCGGATTGCGTATTGATAGGGTGAATGTCTTAACTCTCTTTTATCTTTATAACACGGATCTTTTACAAAATTTAATATTACAAGGGCCTGATCGATTTCTCTGATTTTGTCCTCGACTTTCTCTGTAGGATTCCCCTGTTCCATAATTATTTTGAAAAAATATGTGTCGTGAGTGCTTAAATCATTTTCTTCGTTTTCAATTCCCCCTTCCTGCCATCTCGGCAAAATTGAAAAAGCTACTACATTTTTTGAAGGGATTGTAAACATAGTCCACTTTATAAAACTTCCTTTGACAGCTTCATCTTTTGCAATAGCATAAAAAACGCCGTATTCATCAGTGAGATCACGCAGTAGTTTGGTTTTTTCAGCAAATTTTTTATCCTCAAATATAAATTCATCGACTGCGTCAGCCAGTTCTTTATCGATCTTTTGGATATCTTTAAGACTTACAGCTTTTCCTCCTTTCATCTTATACGCCAGTTTTAAAAGAGTCATCGCATGAAAATAAGGGAAAATCTCTTTGAGCGCATCATTAACAATTTTTTCATACATTCCTCCAAGAAGATCATTTATTTTTTCATGGAAAAGATCAAAATCATTCCCCAGTTTTGAAAATATGATCGTAGTTCCTTCATCCAATACGACTTTGAGTGTATATTCGTCTTCATCAAATTCATGAAAATTAACAAAATCATAATGAATGGCAAAGGCATCCTGATCCGGAGGAACAGTCACGATACTTCTTTCATAAAGTTTAAATTTCGCGGTTCCTTTATTAATAAGTCTGCCAAACTTGCTTAGTCTCTGAAAATCTCCTTCAAATTCGGCCTTCAATTTACCTCCTTTCATAAAAAGAGCATCCAGCAAAAACTCGTTTCTCGCTTTATATAGATCAATTAAAAGCTGATCAAAAAGCGTCCCCGCTTCAAGAAGAACATATTTTTCCTTTGTGAATGTAATAAAAAATATTTTATTGTTTCTGTAATAAAATTCTTTAATTTCGGAAAAGTTAATTAATTCTCCTTTATCTGAAGCGCCTTTTCCTTTTAGCCTGAAGCCTTTTGAGTATATGATAATTTCTCCTTCTTTATCAAGGAGAATCTTATTTGAGAAGCTGGTTTTTTGATAACGTAAGTTATAAGAGACTTCCATTTAATTCGGAAACCAAAAATGAAATGAAAAGAAATTTGAAAGTTACTAAAAAACACTTTAACAAAAAAAACATACTTTGTAAAGGACTTTTCTCTTGAGAAAGTCCGGGATTATTGATAAGAAAGCAAAAAAGTGATACAATTTACAGAATTATTCGTATAAATATTTACATGGAATTTTTCAAAAAAACAGCAATAGGAATTTTGGGCGGAGTGTTTTTAATCATGCTGTGTATTATTGGAGCGTTAAATTTGGAAAATCTGACGAAAACGAAGGCGTTAACAATAAATCATAAATCTGTAATATCGATAAATTCAAGAAAAACGGCATATGAACCGATGTTGATTGCTCCATATAAAGAAATGGACATTTTTATTTCGGAGGAAGAAACCCCGGGCTTTAATTTTACATCTGTGGGAGGAACATGGGAGGAAATTACGCCCGAAGGAACAAACGTAGAAGCCGAAGTTCGGTTTAAGGTAGAGGATAAATGGACGGAATGGCTTGCTCTTGAAGAGGAGGAAGATCTTGTAGAAGGAAAAAAATACGCACTGGCTTCCAGCAATCCCGCAGATTCAATGCAGTATAAATTTTTTATGTATGGAGACGAAGTTTCAACTCCAAAAGTAAATAATGTTGAATGGACATTTATAAAATCAGGAAAAGAGATAATAGTTGACGAACCCCCAAAACCGCAATATTCCTCTTTTTCAAATTCTTCCAATACTTATACTACTCTGACATCAAATAACTTGGGAACAATAAAAAGAAGCGGTTGGGGAGCGGATGAAGCTTACAGATATCTTGAAAACAACGATTCGGATCCTGTTCTTATCAATATATCGAATGAAACATATGAAAAATTCAAAGACGAGCTTACATATTCAAGAGTGGTCGAAAAAGATGAAAACGGTAAAGAATATAAATGGTCTTTGCAATACCCTGAAAAAGTAAAAAAATTCATTATTCATCATACGGCCTCAACCAAAAATCTTGACGATCCCTCACAGGCGATCAGGGATATTTATTATTATCATTCGGTAACAAAAGGATGGGGGGATATCGGATACAATTATATTATTGATAGAAATGGAAAAATTTATGAAGGACGTTATGGAGGAGAAGGAGTTATAGGAGCACACGCCGGAATCGCAAATAACGGATCGATAGGGATTGCGGTATTGGGAAGTTATGAAAATGAAAAAGTACCGCAAAATGTCATTTCTGCTATCAGTAAATTAATTTCACAAAAATCAAAAATCCATAACATTGATCCGCAGGCATATTCTTTATTTAGAGGACAAATGCTTCCGAACGTAATCGGTCATAAGGACGTAATGAATACTACCTGCCCCGGTGCTTACCTATACGAAAAACTTCCGGTTATAAGATCTTTATCTGCGAACAGCTTTACATATGAAAAAGAAAAATTTGTTAAAGACTTTGATTATCAGGACAGGTCTGAAGTCTATTATTTGGAATTAAGACCCGGTGAAACCGTTGAAGTGACCATAAAACTTGAAAATATCGGGAAAAAAAGCTGGGACAGCAATACTTTTATAGTGGTTGACAGCAATCCCGAATTTGAAAATTTGATTTCATTCCCGGGATCCGATCCGGTTAAATTGGCAATGATTGAGGGAAATAATGTAGAGCCCGGAGAGACGGGTACATTCAGATTCAATATCAAAGGAGGCAAAAAAAGTGGAATAATAAATATGAATATTGCTCCGCTCATGAACGGAACAAATAAAAGTAGAGATTATATCGTTGTCCCCGTTGCAGTTCAGCAGACCGATTTTAAATATGAATTTATAGATAGTAAATACCCTCCAAAAAGTATGGGAGGAGGTCAGGAGTTTACAGGTTGGGTAAAATTAAAAAATACCGGCAACATAACCTGGAACAGGACCGGAGAAAATACTGTTTTATTGGGAACGGATCATGAGCAGGACAGAAACAGTAAATTTATTTCCCCACATTCCCCTTCGAATACCAGGATCGGATATCTGGAGGAGGATCATGTAAAACCCGGAGAAATCGGAACTTTTTCAATCAATTTAAAAGCTCCTGATCAACCCGGATATTATAAAGAATATTTCACTCCGGTCGTGGAAGGAGTTACATGGATGAGCGATACCGGAATGTATTTTGAAACAACGGTTTACGGAGATCTGTACGCCTCCAGTGTTGAAAAAGTTGAGGCGAGTTCCGAATGGCAGCAGGGCAAAAAATATCTGATTAGAATCAAGCTCAGAAATCTTGGACAAAAATCATGGACAAAAAATAATTTAAAGGTGGTTTTTTTGAAAGAAACTGACCTTGAAATTACAGATACACAGCTTCTTTCAGATGAAGTAAAACCCGGAGAAACGGGGATAATAACTTTCATTGCAAAAACAGCCGATAACGAAGAACTGGAACGTAAACCTCTTTTGGTCAGGCCGATGATTAATGGCAGCCATCTTTTGGAAAGACCGATTTATGTTTATTATAAAGTTATAGAAAATAAACAGCTGAAAGATCTTAAACAGTTGCAGAAAAAATGGAGCACTCAAACTAAAAGCATAAACTTAACTTCAGAAAACGAAGAAAACATAAGAGTCAAATTAAGCTTTTCAGGAAATCCACAAATTACTGCCAATGGTTCTTATGAGATCTACAGCGGTACTGATCATCTCGCCACTCTAAGCGCGGGAGAAATCGCTGAAGTAAAATTGGAAAACCAAAAATATCAAGTGGAAACCCCAAAAGGCACCTTTGAAAAAGATTATCCGATACGCTTTATTCCAAAAAACGCGGCAATTTTAAAAATAAACAATTACGAGAAATATTCTTCCTGGGATTCATCATATAAAGATAATCAATTTAGAGGTAATCTCGAAATCCATAATATTAATGGAGATCCTGTTGCGATTAACGAATTGCCGTTGGAAGAATATTTAAAAGGACTGGCGGAAGTTCCAAATTCAGAAGAATACGAAAAAATTAAAGCAATTATTGTAGCGGCGCGTTCTTACGCAAAATATTATATGGAT